>NZ_ASZT02000009.1:0-69105 GCF_001006065.1 Sphingobacterium sp. IITKGP-BTPF85 | reverse complement strand
AAACTTTATGTAACAATTCTTCATCCAAAGGTTTAGCAAATCTTAAATCATAGTGAGCCGGATATATTCCTTCTTCAGCTAATTGCAAAATTGCTTTACTGGCTTCGTTACCGATTGCTCCAAAAGTTAAAATGGCAACAGCTTCTCCATCCTGAATTAATCTGCCTTTTCCAATTTCAATTTCTTTAAACGGTTTTTTCCAATCGACCATCACGCCGTTACCTCTTGGATAGCGAATTACAAAAGGACCTTTATTTTCTAATTGAGCAGTATACATCAAATTGCGTAACTCCTCTTCATTCATTGGAGCGGAAACCGTCATATTTGGTATACAGCGCATAAAAGCAATATCGTAAGCACCGTGATGTGTTGGACCATCCGCTCCTACTACACCGGCACGGTCCAGACAAAATACTACATTAAGATTCTGTAAGGCTACATCATGAATGACTTGGTCAAACGCACGCTGCATGAATGAGGAATAAATATTACAGAAAGGCATTAGCCCTTGAGTTGCTAGACCCGCACTGAATGTAACAGCATGTTGTTCTGCTATTCCTACATCAAATGATCGTTCTGGAAAAGCTTTCATCATAATATTCATCGATGATCCAGAAGGCATAGCAGGTGTAATACCCACTATTTTATCATTCTTCTCCGCAAGTTCTACCAATGTATTTCCAAAGACATCTTGATATTTCGGTGCTGTCGGTTTATCATTGACAGATTTTTTTATCTCGCCTGTTATTTTATCAAATAAACCTGGGGCATGCCATTTGGTTTGATCTTTTTCTGCTAATGCATATCCCTTACCTTTAACAGTTACGCAATGTAACAACTTTGGCCCCGGGATATGGCGCAAATCTTCAAGTGTCTTTGCTAATTTTTTGACATCATGTCCATCAACAGGTCCAAAGTATCTGAAATTTAAAGATTCAAATAAATTAGCATTCTTGAGCAATGTCCCTTTTATGCTTTTTTCCAGCTTTTTAACAGCTCCTAAAGCATTCGGTCCCATCTCTGATATCTTGGATAAGACAGATGCAATATCGTCTCTGAAACGATTATATCGCTTTGAAGTTGTGATACTGGTTAAATACTCTTTTAATGCTCCTACATTAGGATCAATGGACATACAGTTATCATTGAGAATAACCAAAAGATTTGATTTCTCTATACCTGCATGATTCAAAGCTTCAAATGCCATACCTCCTGTCATAGCACCATCGCCAATAATCGCAATATGCTGACGATCTTTTTCTCCTTTGATCTGAGAAGCAACCGCCATACCTAATGCGGCAGAGATTGATGTTGACGAATGTCCTACTCCAAAAGCATCATAAATGGACTCTCCTCGTTTTGGAAAACCGGAAATACCATCGACAATTCTATTCGTATGAAAAGAATCTCTACGTCCTGTTAATATCTTATGCCCATAGGCCTGATGACCTACATCCCATATTAATTGATCATAGGGAGTATTCATGACATAATGTAATGCCACAGTCAATTCAACTACTCCCAAACTAGCTGCAAAGTGACCACCATTAACCGAAACTAAATCAATGATATATTGACGTAATTCCTGGCTCACTTGTTCCAGTTGGTCATCCTTGAGTTTTTTCAGATCAGAGGGATCATTGATTTTACTTAATAATTCTCCAGCATCAAACTGCATAGTATTGCTAATTACTTTAAAATATTGATACAAAATAACAACTAATTTATCACAACTTTCGTATTTATCATACTTTTTGTATTAGAAAATGAACAGTTGCAGAAGCTTTTAGTTTTAATAGTTTGAAATAAAAATGTTTGTATTATTATGTAAATTTGCTCTTGATATGCAAGTAGAAGAAGGATACGAAATAAAGTTACCCCAGTTTGAAGGCCCATTTGACCTTCTCTTATTTTTTATTGAAAGGGATGAATTAAATATTCATGAGATACCAATCTCAAAAATAACCGACGATTTCCTGTCATATGTCAACAAATTACAGGCATTAGACATGGAGATGGCCAGTGAATTTATTTTTGTGGCTTCGACCCTGATGCGTATAAAAGCTAAGATGCTTCTCCCACGCCCGGAATTGGATGATGATGAAAATGAAATCGATCCTAAAGAAGATTTAATCCAAAAATTAATTTTATACAAGCAGTTTAAGGATACCTGTGAGGATTTAAAATTATTGGAAGATGAGAGGCTTAAACTTTATAAACGGGGTAATATCAATTACGATATTAAACTTGCTAGGCCGGAGTCAAATACAGGCGAAGAATTAAACAGTTTTGATCTGTATAAATTGATGATGGTATACGAACGTGTCATGTTTCAATATGCTAATAGACCTGCGGAAGTAAAACATACTGTTATAAAACATCCTTATAGTATAGATCAACAAAAAAAGGCAATAGCAGATTTGATAGAAATAAATAGGCAACTCGATTTTCAATATATTCTAAAAAACTCTGAAAATAAGGTACAGTTCGTTTACAATTTCCTCGCGATCCTTGAAATGCTTCAACAAAAATTATTGCAAATAGAAATAGGTTTCGGCTATAACGAATTCAGTATCCGAAAAAGACGTGAAGATGAATTCGATCACATCGATATTGAAGAAGAATTAGCATTATAAATAGAAGAGGCGATAATCTGGATTATCGCCTCTTCTATTTATAGTAACAATACCCTTAGTCTTTAAATGCATTCCAACCTTGCGCCGTTATTGGATAGACCTTTCCAGATTTAGAAATCATTTGACATCCTTCACTTGCTTGTGTAATATGCCCAATAACAGTAATATCCATCGATCCTTTTATTTTATCATAATCAGCTTGTGGAATCGTGAACAATAATTCATAATCTTCTCCTCCATTCAACGCACAAACGGTTGGATCTATTCCAAATTCACGAGCTGTCTCATAAGTCATCGAATCCAGCGGTATTTTATCTTCGTAAAGTTTACAACCTTTATCAGATGCCTCACAAATATGTATAATCTCTGATGCCAATCCATCTGATACATCAATCATTGCATTCGGCTTAATACCGATTTTTGCTAATAATTCAACAATATCTCTTCTAGCCTCTGGTTTTAGCTGGCGCTCTACGATATAATCCTTACCTTCTAGATCTGGTTGTATATTCGGGTTCTCCAAGAAGATATTTTTCTCACGCTCTAGTAATTGTAGCCCAACATAAGCAGCGCCCAAATCGCCTGAAACACATAACAAGTCGCCTTCCTGTGCACCTGATCGATAGGCAATCTGATCTTCATCAGCAAAACCGATACTCGTTACCGAAATTACCAATCCTTGAACTGAAGCTGACGTATCCCCGCCAATAAGATCCACATTATACTTTTTACAAGCAATCAGTGCTCCTTGATAGATTTCTTCAACTGCTTCTAATGGAAATTTTGAGGATAACCCGATTGAGAATGTAATTTGCGATGCTGTTCCATTCATCGCATAGATATCACTCAAATTCACCTGTACAGCTTTATAGCCTAAATGTTTCAAAGGAACATAACGCAGATCAAAGTGGATACCCTCCAACAGAAGATCTGTTGAAATTAAAGTTTTCTTATTTGAAAAATCTAAAACAGCGGCATCGTCCCCGATACCTTTAAGGGTACTGGGTTCATTAATCTCGACAGCCTTCGTTAAATATGAAATTAAACCAAATTCACCCAACTCTCCTAAATTTGTTCTTTCTGTATTATCAAATTCTAACATATCTGTCTTTGTTTTTTATTTTATAATCCTAATTGTGCGGATATTTCCAACATACGTTCAATAGGTCGTTGCGCACGGGCAATCACGGAATCATCTAGTGTTATTTCCGGACTTTCATACTTTAAGCAATTATAAAGCTTCTCCAACGTATTTAATTTCATATGTGGACAATCATTACACGCACAAGCATTATTTGGAGGCGCAGGAATGAAAGTTTTACCTGGACTAGCCTTTTGCATCTGATGGATAATTCCCGACTCTGTAGCGACTATATATGTGGTCGCAGGATCATTGATTGTAAACTTCAGCATTCCAGAGGTAGAACCTACATAATCTGCACTTGCTAAAATATGATCTTCACACTCCGGATGAGCAATGAATTTTGCATCGGGATGTTCAGCTCTTAAACGATCTATTTTATCCTGAGAAAAATCTCATGCACCATACATGCACCATTCCATAAAACAAGATCTCTTCCTGTCTTCTTCTTTACATAAGCCCCAAGATTACGATCTGGTCCAAAAATGATCTTTTGATCTTTCGGTAGACTCTCCACAATCTCAACTGCATTACTAGAAGTACAGACAATATCAGATAGCGCTTTCAATTCTGCAGTACAGTTTACATACGTGATGACCAGATGATCGGGATACTGCTCCTTAAACTTAGCAAATAGATGAGGTGGACATGAATCCGACAATGAACAGCCTGCTTTAGCATCTGGAAGTAATACTTTTTTGATGGTGAAGTATCTTTGCTGTTTCAGCCATAAAGTGCACTCCAGCGAAAACAATCACATCAGCATCGGTCTTTGCTGCTTCCTGAGATAAACCTAAACTATCACCAATATAGTCAGCTATATCTTGTATTTCCGCTTCTTGATAGTAATGTGCTAAAATGACGGCGTTTTTCTCTTCCTTGAGACGTTTGATCTCTTGTATCAAATCTAAGCTAGGATCTATAGGAGCATCAATATAGCCCTTAGCTTCAATATCGTAATTTACTAAATCCATTAATTCTTCTTCTTAATTTGATTTACGTTACAAAATTAAGAATAGTTCTTCAATAAATCTTTCAAATAGAAAATGATGTTTATAATTCCAACTGTAACTAACTGATAGTTACAAATAGTATATTAATATTCAGCTAATTAACACACTTATCAACATTTCAATAAAGCGTATTTTTACTATGTGTTAATAACAAGTGAAATTAAGGCTAAAATTCCAATGTAAATACTTGTAATAAAGTTAATTAACAGACTTATCAACATTTCTTAAAAGGTGAATTTTAAGACTACAAAAACCTATCTAAATAGCACTGTATAGCAATATGAGATTTAAATATTCAATAGAGTTGTCCACATAAATATAAATATCGAATTGTAAAGGCCTCAAAATTCAAATTAAAGGCTCTTAGAATCGAATATTTGGAATTTCACTTCTAAAATTATCAAATATCGCAGTATTGATCACAATATAGAATGGTGAGAATATCAAAGAATTTTAATGAAATGCTATAAATTAAAAAATCAAAGATGATTTTAATGCAAATCAATAGGACAAAGCTAAACTATTTTGAAGCTATACAAATAAATTACAGCAAAATTTATTCACAAAGTTTTCAAATATTTAAATGTAAGGGACTTAATTTTTAATATAAACGCTTGAGAAAACCTATACATCAACAGAAAAATTTTAAAAAAACAAATATTGCAAGTAAAGCGCTTTTAAATACAAAAGATAAGGTTCGAAAAAAAAAATTACTGAAAAGTGGAAGCGGCTATGATCATCGGCTATTACGATTTGAAGATGATATAAAAATATTTGACTGCTAATTTTTTAAAAAAAATAAAGCGCCCATAGATAGAATTTTTTGAAAATAAAATTCTGATGAAGTAAATAAGAGATTCTCAAGGCGCCTAAAATCAAATTAAAGGCTTTGAAATTACAATGTAGAATAATTCATTTTTTATAAAAAAGTATATTCAATTCTAAGCGAGCTTATTTACAAAATAAACCACTTTAAAAGCCCAAATTTTTACAAAATCCAAAAAATTTTATAAAAATTAAAAGCTAAACGACTTTAATCGTGATAACATTTTCAAAAAAAGTTGAAAAATTTATTTTTTCAATCTCAAATTTCAAAAATATGATTTTTGAGAAGATGGTATTTAAGATCTCCAGGAGAGATTTCAATTAAAAATTTTGAAAATGCTGTATACAAAATTACAAAAAAGACTGACCAAAGGGATCTCAGTGTAAAATGACCTAAAATTTTTCGTTTTAAATCTAGACCAATTTATAAAAAAGCAAATTTCAGGTATTTAAGATTCAATATTTAGAATAATAAAAAAATAAAATCAAAATATTGAAATCTAAAGCCACTAAAATAGCCGATTAAGCTGTTTAACAGTTCATTATTAAGATTTTTAAATTAAAAAATAAGATTTATCGCATTCTAAAGGGGTTTAAAAATATTTTCAAAAGAAATAAAGCGCTTGAGAATTGAATATTTGATTTCAGTTTCAATACCTAATCAATAATCAAATTGTCAAAGCCTCAAATTCAACTTGACAAAACTAAACAAAGAAAATCAAACGTATTCCACATTCTTTTTTTTTAATAACTAATAATCTTTTTTATATAAAAAGGTCTTATTGTTTATTAGTGTGTGGAAAATGGGGATAAAAGTGTGATTTTTTATTTTGATATGAAGATTTTATAAAGTTATTAACAATTTATTCACATTAATTTCATTTTAAAGGCCTGATTTTTAATTATCTGATTTTTCCTTGATTTTGTTTTCAATAAAAAAATGTGAATTTTTTTGATGTTAATTTATGTTGATAAACGAGTAGTTTTGTGCTAATAACTTTTAAGAATTTTGTGAGAAATAGGAGATATCAACAATAAAAAAAAGTTATCATTTTTATTTAACCTTTTATTTACACGTTTTCCACATTTTTTGTTAATTTGAATAGTCAAAATGTGCTGGTCACATGTAATATTATTTTATGTCAGAAAAAAAGGTAGATTTCCTTGTAATTGGGTCTGGAATAGCGGGATTAAGCTTTGCTTTAAAAGCTGCTGATCATGGTAAAGTATTGATTGTCACAAAATCTAACGAAGATGAATCAAATACAAAATACGCACAAGGAGGAGTGGCCGCAGTTGTGGATAAGTCTGATAGCTTTGAGCAGCATATAATTGATACTCAGATTGCTGGGGATGGTTTATGTGATGTGAATATTGTGGAAAACGTAGTTCGGGAAGCTCCAGAACGTATTAACGAATTGATTTCATATGGAACTTCATTTGATAAATCGGACAGTGGATTTTATGATCTTGCGAAGGAGGGAGGTCATTCTGCCAATCGTATCTTACATTATAAAGATATCACGGGGTATGAGATTGAAAGGTCTCTTTTGCAAAAAATACACGAGCATCCAAATATCGAAATGTTGACCCATTATTTCGCTATAGATTTAATAACACAGCACCATTTAGGTGAATTTGTCGATAAGCAAAGGAGCGATATTAAGTGTTTTGGCATCTATGCATTCAATACAAATACACATCAGGTTGATAAGATTTTGAGCAAAACTACGGTGATGGCTTCTGGTGGTGCTGGCCATATATATGCAAGTACAACCAATCCAACTATTGCCACAGGTGACGGAATTGCCATGGTTTACCGTGCAAAAGGTAAGGTGCGAAATATGGAATTTATGCAATTTCATCCTACTGCTTTGTATAATCCGAGTGACTCACCAGCGTTTTTGGTTTCGGAAGCTGTGCGTGGTTTTGGCGGTATTCTAAGACGTATTAATGGGGATGATTTCATGGCTGAATACGATGAACGAGCTTCATTGGCACCTCGGGATATTGTGGCTCGAGCAATCGATGCCGAGATGAAAAAGTCAGGAATTGATTATGTTTATTTAGATATAACCCACCGTGAGAAGGAGGATATTATTAAACATTTTCCAAATATTTATGAGAAATGCTTGTCTATTGGACTCGACATGAGTAAGGATTTTATTCCTGTTACACCAGCTGCGCACTACTTATGTGGGGGTATCTATGTTGATGATTTTGGACGTAGCAGTATTCAAATTTATATGCTTGTGGCGAATGTTCATCGACAGGTTTACATGGCGCAAATCGCCTAGCTTCCAACTCCCTGTTAGAAGCATTGGTATATGCGCATCGTATTTACCTGGATGCTACAAAAGTGATTTCTACAGCCGATTATGCGGTAGGAGTGCCAGAATGGGATGATTCAAAAGCAAAGCTTTCCAATGAAGATATTTTGGTTACACATAATCTGCGAGAGTGTCAAAAAGTGATGAGTGATTATGTTGGTATTGTACGTTCAGATTTTAGATTAGAACGAGCACTCAATCGATTGCATTTATTGTATGGGGAGACTGAAGACTTTTATAGGCATACAAAATTGTCAGTTAAACTATGTGAGCTTAGAAATGTGATACAGGTGGCTTTCATTGTGACAAAATCTGCTTTATTAAGAAAAGAAAGTAGGGGACTGCATTTTACAACAGATTATCCGCAACATGCTGATACTTTAACAGATACTTTATTTTAGAACAATTATGGCCTGCATATTACCAGTAAAGGGTATTAGCCCTAAATTTAAAGATAACTGCTTTATAGCGCCTAATTGTACTATTGTAGGTGATGTTGAGCTGGGAGAGCATTGTTCAGTTTGGTTTAATGCTGTCGTAAGAGGAGATGTAAATTATATCCGTATCGGTAATTATACCAATATTCAGGATGGGGTTGTTATTCATTGTACCTATCAAAAGGCTGGTACAACGATCGGTAACTATGTGAACATCGGCCATCAGGCGATGGTACATGGTTGTGTTGTACATGATTATGTGCTGATAGGTATGGGGGCCATTGTTATGGATAATGCTGTGCTAGAAAGCCATGTTATTATTGCAGCAGGAGCTGTTGTTTTGGAAAATACAGTATGTGAATCGGGGTATTTATATGCTGGAGTGCCGGCTAAAAAAATAAAAGCGATAACTGATGAACAAAGGTTATTGTTACAGCAGTTACCGCATAATTATGTGCTTTATAGTTCCTGGTTTGATTAATTCAAGTCGTTCAGTTCCTGTAAACTGAACGATTCATTTTGCTCCCAGTTAGCACGTATTGTAAAGGTTTTATTTAAATATACTAGGGGTTCTGGTTGCGTTGATTTATAAACTTCTCCAGGATCCCAAATGCCATTCTTGTTATCGTCGCGTATTATTCTGATGGAATATTTACCGCCGGGGAACTCTTTATAGGCTA
The DNA here is from genome assembly GCF_001006065.1 of Sphingobacterium sp. IITKGP-BTPF85. Lineage (NCBI taxonomy): Bacteria > Pseudomonadati > Bacteroidota > Sphingobacteriia > Sphingobacteriales > Sphingobacteriaceae > Sphingobacterium > Sphingobacterium sp. IITKGP-BTPF85. Next base: position 60,043 of record NZ_ASZT02000009.1, on the reverse strand, counting down.
CTTTCCCGATTGAATTATTGAGAATATCTCTTCGGAATACCTTTTCTTTTTTCTCATCAATAAGTTCTACGATGTACTGTCTTGCACTGTCAATGGCAGTAAAGGTAAACGTTATATCGCCGTAATTATCACTATCATCATAAGCGAGCGTCAGCTTTTTCTCTTTATTTTTTTCACCGAAATAGCCTTGCATTGCGCCTTCTTCAAGAATAATTTCATAGTTTTTTTGCTTTCTCCAATTGTATCTTAAGTGATAAAGATTGGCAACATTAGTATCCAATTGGAGTTGAAAATTTGTTTTAGCAATGCTATCTTCTATCAATTTTACTTTGCTTTTATCTATTAGTTTTATAGGTGTTAAAGATGATATTGTTAGATGTTTTACGCGGTCAACTTTACCTGTAGATGGAGAAGTTGTTGGAACAATTGATCTATCTAATTTCAGATTCGATTTCTTTACCAATATGGTATCAAGTACTGTATTGTTTTCTGATAAGACAAATTTTAAAGAATCTCTTTCCAGGTTATTAATAAAAATTAAAGCTGAATCTTGTGCTTCCGAGTACTTAACAATTTTTGATTTATCATTTTCATCATCATTTAGTAGCACTAAGTTTGGCTTTTTAATACCCCTATTGAAAACTAAATGTATCCGTCCTGTGTTTTCAATTTTCTTGTCAACTACTCTAAATTTAAGTGGTGTACCTTTTGATATTTGAAGATTAATATTAGTTAAGTCTTTGTCCAATACAATGGAGTCTTTTAAGAAACCGATTAGTTCATCTGCGCCGTTATAGATACGGTCATTGTTTGTTTCCTTTAGTGCATAAATGCGATAGGTATTAGCTCTTAGATTACTGATTTTAAAATTACCAATTGTATCTGTTTGCGCAAAATATTGGCTTTCTTTTTGCCAAATATAGAATCCTGACTGACTGGAATTAGTAATACCCGGACTTCCTTTTCTTTCTCCTTTGTCAAAGCGTTGGTTACATTTCCTGATATTGATAATGAATCAATCTGATCTCCTGTTGCAAATACATAACTGTAATTGATGATTGGATTACTCGCATTATAATCAACGAGACCCTTTCCAAAATTGATGGTATAGGTTGTATTCTGTTCTAAAGAATCTGGTAAGGTAATTTCGAGTACTTTCTTTTTAATTTTAAATTGTGGTGGCTTATCCATATCAGGAGAAACACTGATTTCCTTTTGCTGATTATTGAGTTTAATATACTCATCTAATGTGATGCTAATTTTTTTCTCTTTGAGATTTTTTGAGAAATTCTTAGGAAACTCATTGAGTACCACCGGTGCAATTGAATCTTTCGGTCCACCTGTTGGCTGCTTTATGCTTGCACATTGCACAGTTAATAAAATCAGAGAAGAAAACAAGCTTAAAAGCACTAACCTTGCGATTAATGTGCTTTTAATGCTTTTTAAGCCTGTTTTATTTTTTTTGAATGTTGACTCATAAATGAAATAATAATACTTTATATCGCTTTATTTTGCATTGATAATATTTATTATACAAGTAACTGTAAATCAGATTATTATGACATATGTACCATTAAAACACTGATATCGGATGGTGATACACCTGATATTCTGGATGCCTGGCCCAATGTTCTTGGTTTTACCTGAGCTAGTTTTTGTCTTGCTTCTATCGACAATGAGACTAAGGAAGAATAATCAAAATCTGGATTGATTTCTCTATCTTCCATTTTTTCATTCTGTTTACGATTTCCATTTCTTTCTCGAAGTAGCTTTCATATTTGACTTTGATTTCCGCCTGCTCTATTGTCTCTTTGTCAAACTGGTTTAAATAGGATCCAAAATCTGAATCACCTTTCGCGAGGTCATAGATATTGATTTGTGGTCTTCCTAGTAAATTAACCAATTTTGTTTTTTGTGAAATCAAGCTTGATCCAACTTCGTCTAAGATAGGATTCATCTTATCTACTGTTGTTGAATTTTGTTTAAGATACTGAATAATATGATCTGAATTTTTAATTTTGTCATTTACTTTATTCAGTTGCTCATCTCCTACTAATCCTAATTTATGGGCAATCGGTGTTAATCTGATATCTGCATTATCTTGTCTTAGCAGTAAGCGGTGTTCTGCTCTGGAAGTAAACATGCGGTATGGCTCATCAGTTCCTTTTGTTACTAAGTCATCAATTAGTACGCCTATATAAGATTCAGATCTTTTTAAGATTAGTTCTTTATCATCATTAATGCGTTGATGTGCGTTGATACCTGCAATGAATCCTTGCGCTGCTGCTTCTTCATAACCTGTAGTACCATTAATCTGTCCTGCAAAAAGAGATGCTTTACAATGAGTGTTTCCAAAGTTAGATCAAGTTGCATAGGTGGAAAGAAATCATATTCTATAGCATAACCTGGTCTGTACATTCTTGCATTTTCAAAACCTGGGATCAATTGTAAAGCTTTTTGTTGCACGTCTTCCGGTAAAGAAGTGGAGAAGCCATTAACATAAATTTCATTAGTAGTCCATCCTTCTGGTTCTACAAAAATCTGATGTCTTTCACGTTCTGCAAAGCGATTGATTTTGTCTTCTATCGAAGGACAGTAACGTGGGCCGAGACCTTTAATTCTACCTGTGAACATAGGCGATCTTTCAAAACCTGTTTTTAACATTTCATGTACCTTATCATTGGTATATGTGATCCAGCAACAGCGTTGCTCTGTCGGTAATGGAGTATCTGTATAAGAGAACCGACCTCGATTATCATCGCCCCATTGCTCTTCCATCAAGGCATAATTTAAGCTTCTTCCATCGATTCGCGGAGGTGTTCCGGTTTTCATTCTACCGGACTCGAAGCCTAGTGATACAAGTTGTTCTGTTAAACCTGTTGCTGCCTTCTCTCCTGTTCTCCCGCCACCGAATTTCTTTTCACCAATGTGAATGACACCATTTAGAAAAGTTCCATTTGTTAGGACTACTGCATCTGCTTCTATTTCTATTCCTAAAGAAGTGATGACACCGCAAGCTTTTCCATTTTTAACGAGCACTTCTTTCACGGTATCTTGCCACATATCTAATGTTGGCAGAGCTTCCAGTTGTAATCTCCATTCTTCTGCGAATCGCATACGATCATTCTGCGTTCTGGGACTCCACATAGCAGGTCCTTTCGACAGATTAAGCATTCTAAATTGAATAGTTGATTTATCTGCGATGATACCCGTATAGCCACCCATGGCATCAATCTCTCTTACGATTTGTCCTTTTGCTACTCCACCTATTGCTGGATTACAACTCATCTGTGCGATTACTCCCATATTCATTGTAATGAGAAGTACAGATGAACCTAGGTTTGCAGCTGCCGCCGCGGCTTCACAACCGGCATGTCCTGCACCAACTACGATAACGTTATATTTTTTAAACATCTTATTTTATTTCAAAGTTCCACGTGAAACGCTGGAATTGATTGTTTAGTTTTTATTATTTATTACAATACGTCACGTGAAACGTATTGTGTTGTTTTTACATCAGTTCTGCTAGACTCAACCATCTTTCAGATTTTACGTCTATACTATTTTGTATATCTTCTATTTCTTTTGCTATACTTGATAGTTGTACGTGGTCCCCCGTAGAATGAAGTGTATTGTTTTTTTCTACCAAGAGTTCTTCCAACTGCTGTATTTCTTTTTCCAGTTTATCGTACTCCAATTGCTCTTTATATGAAAGCTTTTTCTTTTCTTCCTTTACTTCTTCTTTCTTTTGAACAGGAATATCTTTTTTCTGTTTTTGTTCTTTTAGTAAGATATCCTGCTCTGTTTTATAATCGGCATAATTACCATTATAGATATCAATTTTTCCCTCTCCCTCAAATATGAATAATTGCTCTGTCAATTTATCTAGTAGATACCTATCGTGAGAAACTAATATAAGTACGCCATTATAGTTCATTAAGAAATCTTCTAGAACATTTAAGGTGTCAATATCAAGATCGTTTGATGGCTCATCGAGTATTAGGAAGTTCGGGTTTAACATCAGCACGCGCATTAGTTGTAAACGCTTACGCTCACCCCCACTCAACTTGCTTACAAAACCAAATTGTTTTTCAGGAGGAAACAAAAAGTGTGTCAATAATTGTGAAGCAGTGATCACTTCACCATTTGCCATCTTAATATATTCTGCTACATTTTTTACAACATCTAGAACTCGATCTCCTTCACTTACTTCTAAACCACCTTGTTTGTAATATCCATAAACGGTCGTTTCACCTACAGCAATACTACCACTAGTCGGTACTTCATTTTTGGTAATTAAATTTAGAAAAGTAGATTTACCTGTTCCATTCTTACCGGCTAATCCAATACGGTCACCTTTTTTGAAAACATAAGAGAAATCACTTATGATGACTTTATCTCCATAATTTTTAGAGACATGTTCCAATTCTAAAATTTTAGAGCCTTGTCTACTTATTTTAACACTTAACTGAACAGAGTCATTTGCTTTTTGAGCTTTGGATTTATCTTCAAGCTCATAGTAAGCATCTATTCTAGATTTTGATTTTGTACCACGTGCTTGCGGTTGTCTTCTCATCCATTCTAGTTCCCGACGTAATAGATTTCTACTTCTTTCTACCATTACTGCGTCGATCGCTTCGCGATCAGATTTTTTCTCGAGGAAGTATGAATAGTTTCCTTTATAAGTAAACAGCTTTCCCCTATCCAATTCTCTGATCTCTGTACAAATGTTATCTAAAAAATAACGATCATGGGTAACCAGTAATACAGTTTTATTTCCTGTTATCAAAAGTTTTTCAAGCCATTCTATTGTTTCAATATCCAAATGGTTTGTAGGCTCATCTAGAATATAAACATCCGGTTCGTCTATTAAAAGTTTTGCTAGTGCTAGTCGCTTACGTTGTCCTCCCGAAAGACTCTTTATATCTTGATGAAAATCGACAATATTAAGTCTATTCAAAATAGTCTTAATATTATACTCATACTCCCAAGCATTGAGGGTTGTTATTTTTTCTGTCAGCTCTTCTAATTTATTCTGATCAATTTCTGGCATAGCCAAAAGCTCTTCATAATCTCTAATTAATCGCTGTTCTTCGTTGTCAGTTGAATATATAAAATCGTTAATGGAGGTTAATCCATCATATTTAGGATCTTGATCTAAAAAACCAATCTTGATACCTTTTTCTTTAACAACTTTTCCGGAGGTAGGCTCTAATTTGCTACCTAATATGGAGAGAAGGGTTGATTTTCCTGTTCCGTTAATACCTACTAAGGCTACTCGATCCCCTTTTAGAAGTCCAAAATGTAAATCTTTAAAAAGCCATCTATCATGAAATGAATGACTTACTTGTTCAGTTGCTAATATACTCACGTTAATTTCCTAATTTTTCTTGTTCAATAAATTGCATAATTTACACATAAGAAAAACATAAACTACTGATTACTAGCTATTTGTGTTTTTCCTGTGTTTTTCAATACACCTCTATGTATTAAAAACTATGAATGTCTACCCTCTAGTATAAATAACTTTGATGGTAGTAAATTATATGCAAAAGTTAGCACATTGCTAACGTATTATTTTATTAAGAATAAAACGACAGTTGGTCATTTAATAGGAGATTTTAAATGTTGGTCCCTAGCAACAGTATGTCCAAGTTATTCAAGCAGATTTTATCACATGTAAAATCAATTGCGATGAATAAGGAAGATATATGAATTTGATTATTTAGAAAATAATTTCCGCTCACAAATGTATCACGCAAAAGTAAGTAATTTTCGCCTTTTATATGTAATCTTTGGAGAAGATCTGGATAAGATGAAATGCAGGTGATAATGATCTAGTTCAATACGTAATTTGCAATCAAGTTAAATCTAGGGATGTCAACTTTGAATGAAGAGGCGTCTATCAATTTGATCATATTAAAGTAACCTTCCATATAGCCCATCTCACTTTTTAAATTGCATCCTGATGTATATTGATGCATTTGACCTGGTTCAATAATGGGCTGTTCTCCGACCACACCGTCACCATATACTTCATTATGATCTCCGATTGAATCGAAAATATTCCAGTAGCGGCTCATGAGCTGAATACTTGAATCACTTAAGTTTTCTATACTTATTAGATAAGCAAACATAAAATGATCTCTTTCTGGATTAGAATATTCAGGTTGAAAAACGCATTCTACTGAAATTTTTATTCCTTCTGTTATTTGAGTTGTCATATATAGTTTTTTTGCTATGCAACTAAGTTACTAATAATGAGTTTAAATACTCAAAAAAATGATAAGGTTTTACATTATATTGAAAAATGCATCTGTTATGAAAGACAATTTAGTAGGTTTGTAAATATGCAAAAAGGTACACTATTTTTGATTCCGGTTCCTCTTAGCGAGGAAGCATCAGCAAAATCTTTCACTTCCTATTTAGTGGAGACAATAAATAGCTTGGATGAATATATTGTAGAGAATGAGAAGACAGCACGTAAGTTTCTTAAACAAGCTGGTCTTAAGATTCCTCAAAAGGATTTGATCATTTATGATTATGGTAAGCATGCAAGAGATAAAGGAAACATTAAAGATTTTTTCAAGGGCTTATTAGCAGGTAAAAATGTCGGTCTCATGTCCGAAGCTGGTTGCCCAGGTGTTGCTGACCCCGGTGCTGATATTGTGGCTGAAGCACATCGTCAAGGAATTAAGATTGTGCCATTAGTTGGGCCTAGTTCTATTTTATTAGCATTAATGGCTTCGGGTTTTAGTGGACAAAAATTTGCTTTCCAAGGATATCTACCTATTGATAAAACAGATCGTTCAAGACGTATAAAAGAATTGGAACTACAGGCATCAAAGGAAGATCAGACACAAATTTTTATAGAAACTCCTTTCAGAAATAATCAATTACTGGCCGAATTATTAAAAACATGTAAAGGACAAACTAAACTTTGTGTTGCATGTGATCTCACAGATGATGCTGAATTTATTAAAACATTGACTATTGATCAATGGAAAAAGAGATCCGATGATTTTCATAAAAGACCTGCTATATTTTTGCTTTACTAGTAATGGTCTCCCCTACCCTAGTGTGGTAAGTTCGCATACTGAAATTAAAAACCTCACTGAGGTGTTTTAAATGGGGTGAAATGTGGTGAGTAAGTACTTATTTACTCTGTTATTTTATCTGTTGATAACGAATAGTTTTTGAAACGCGTTGTATTAAATGATTCCATGTAGATTGCAATCATTATCTCAGTTGTATACGGCATACTATGCTTTTGAAATACACGTCTGATTATTAATTAGATATATTTTTTATATGAACTTTATTTTTCATAAAACTTGCTAAGTTGCAGGAATACAGTCGGATAATAATCTAATAAATCCCCCACTCTTTCACTATTTGGGAATAGGTTAAAGCTTTTAATATAAATATCATTTTAAGGGTAATTGATCAAAATCGACGAATAAAGAATTTAAAAGAATTGGTATCTTTACTGCATAACGAGAATTAGCACAGATGGATCAAGTAGAATTACAAGAACAGTTATTGAAGGAAATTTCAAAGCCGGAGTTTATCTATACAGTAATTGCAATTTATATTATTCGTATTGTTATTTGGCTGTTTTTAGCCAATACGATGAGAAAGACATTATTATTGGTGTCAGAAGAAAATCAATGTATAAAACCTAATCAGGTATTTGGTATCGCTATTCCTTTATTTAATATTTATTGGAATTTTGAAGTAGCAAGACGTTTACGGGATTCGTTAATTAATGAATTTTTTGATCGTAAAATCGCTGTAGATGAATCTCCGACATTTAAGAAAGGTTCACTATATGGCTGGATATATTTGGCGACAAATATTCCATTACCCCCATTTATATCTGTTGTTGCTATTATTTTTCATTTTGTAACCATGATTAATTATTGGGTTGATATCAAAAATTATAAGCGTATATTAGAGCAACATAATACTTTTAGGGATCAAGAAGAATTAGAGAATAAACATGAAGATTAAGGAAATTACTGCTTATCTGGAAAGGATAGCACCATTAGATCTACAGGAGTCGTATGACAATTGCGGTTTAATCGTGGGAGATCCGGATCAAGAACTTTCAAAAATATTGATTTCTTTAGATTGTACTGAAGAGGTAGTTGATGATGCAATTGCTAAAGGATGTAATTTAATTGTTTCTCATCATCCCATTGTTTTTAAAGGTCTGAAGAAATTTAATGGAAACAATTACGTGGAGCGTACTGTTATAAAAGCAATTCAACATGATATTGCGCTGTATGCTATTCATACGAATCTGGATAATATAACAGGTGGTGTTAATTCAAAGATAGCCTCCCTGTTAAATCTTCAAAATCAGGCTATTTTAGAACCTAAATCTAATCTTTTGTATAAACTTGTGGTCTATGTCCCACGAAGCCATGTCGAATTGGTTAGAGAAGCTCTATTTGATGCTGGCGCAGGTAAAGTTGGGACCAAATACGATCAATGCAGTTTTAATACTGCCGGTTATGGTACATTTAGACCTCATGGCGAAGCACAACCAACTATTGGGGAAATTGGGCTACAAGAAAGAGTGGAAGAGACCAGAATTGAAGTTGTTTATACAAAAGCTATTGAACGTAAAGTTCTTTTGGCTATGTATGAATCACATCCTTATGAAGAAGTTGCTTACGATACGCTTAAACTGGAAAATAAAAATCAAGAAGTCGGAGCTGGAGTTATTGGAAATTTAGAAAGTCCTATGTCTGAACAGGATTTTTTAGCCTATTTAAAAAATAATTTAAACCTGCAGGTTATTAGACATACTGCTCTACAAGGTAAACCTGTGTCAAGGGTTGCCGTATGTGGTGGTGCCGGTGGATTTTTATTAAATACCGCAAAGCGGTCTGGAGCGGATTTTTTTGTTACAGCCGATTATAAATATCATGAATTTTTTGATGCAGAAAATCAAATTGTGATTGCAGATATCGGTCATTATGAAAGCGAACAATTTACGCAAGAATTATTGTTCGATATAATTACAGAAAAATTTCCTAACTTTGCAGTCCTAATAACAGAAGTAGATACAAATCCTATAAAACACTATTGTTGATGGAACAAACCGTAGAACAAAAATTGAAAGCATTATGGTTATTACAGGCCATACATACTAAAGTAGATAAAATTCGCCAAATTAGAGGAGAATTACCTATCGAGGTTGCAGATCTTGAAGATGAAATTGCGGGCTTAGAAACACGTATCGAAAAGATCAGAACAGACTTAGATGAGTTAGAAGATTCGATCGTTAAGCGTAAGAACATGATTAAAGACGCTCAATTGGCTATCAAAAAATATGAAAGTCAACTGAACGAAGTAAAAAATAATCGTGAATATGATGCTATTTCGAAAGAAATTGAAATTCAAGGATTAGAAATCCAAGTTTGTGAAAAAAGAATTAAAGAATTTGAATTCGAAATTCGCAATAAAACAGAAAACTACGATACGACAGTATCTAATTTAGAGTATAGTAAAGGTGAGTTAGAAGGTAAAAAGAAAGAATTGGAAACAATTACTTCTGAAACTCAAAAAGATGAAGATGATTTGTTGGCTAAAGCCGAAAAAGCGGAAGCTAACATTGATGAACGCTTAAATAAAGTTTATTACCGTTTACGTAATTCATTCAAGAATGGTCTAGCAGTTGTTTCAATTGACCGTGATAGCTGTTCAGGATGTCATAATAAAATTCCTGCACAACTACAATCTGAGATTCGTCAACGTAAGAAAATTATTATCTGTGAACACTGTGGACGTGTTTTAGTAGACGAAGGTGTTGTTTTAGAAATAGAACAAGACTACGGTTTCTAAAAAACAGCCTTATATTGATATTTAAGCCCCAATTTTTTAATTGGGGTTTTTTATTGCAACTTAATTGATATACATAATTTATTGATAAATTATTGGTTATTTTTACAGCACAATAAAAACCCTATTTTATCTTTAAATATATGTTAAAACCTAAACTTCGATTTTTAGGATTAGTAATGGCTTTATCGGGTGCTTTTTCAGTAGAAGCACAAGAAACTTTGTTATTGAGAAGTCCTAGTATTAGTGCCGAAAATATTGCTTTCGTATATGGAGGTGATATTTGGATCTCGGATAAATCTGGAGCAAATCCAAGAAGATTAACGACAAATCCTGGTGTTGAACAAAACCCCATCTTCTCACCGGATGGAAAACAGATTGCTTTTACGGGTAATTATGATGGTAATACAGACGTTTATGTCATGCCGATTGAAGGTGGTGAACCTAAACGTATTACTTTTCATCCCGCATCTGATGTGCTGCGAGGCTGGCTAAATAATAATGAAGTATATTATACCACAACCCGCGAATACAATTATGCATTAAGTCCACGTTTATATTCTTCATCTGTTACTGGATTGACATTGGACAAATCGCTTCCTATGCCAGAGGCTTATCAGGGTAGCCCCTCTAAAGATGGACGCTATTGGGCTTATATAAAAATACAGATCCTACGGAACGTGACCGTGTTGCTTTTAAGCGCTATAGAGGCGGTGGTATGCCATCCATTTGGATTTTCGACACAAAGAGTAATCAAATCGAAATAATCCCTGGAGAGCGCTGCAATGACGTTAAGCGGTATGGTTGGATAATAAGGTTTACTTCCTTTCAGACAGAGATAAAATTGTCAATATTTTCTCGTACGATGTCAAATCAAAAAAAATCGATAAAATTACCAATTTTACTGACTATGATGTCAGAACATTAACGGGCAACGGATCGGAATTGACCTTTGAACAAGAAGGAAGAGTACACATTTACAATATCAATTCAAAGTCTTCTACAGCATTAAAAATTAATGTGAGTAATGATGCGTTGTATAAAAGACCACATTATGATAATATGCGTGATGATATTCGCACTTTGAACATTTCCCCTACCGGCAACGTGCTCTTATAGAAGCGAGAGGAGAAATATTCTCTGTACCTAAAGAAAAAGGCGAAGCGCGCAATATTTCAAATTCTCCAGGCGCACATGACCGCTTTCCAAGCTGGTCTCCGAACGGGAAATGGGTTTCCTATATTTCGAGTGAAAAAGGGAAATATGTACTTCAATTACGCGATCAATTTGGAAAAGATGAACCTCTAATGTATACTTTAGGTGAATCTAATTTTTATTTTGAACCTACCTGGTCTCCTGATTCTAAGAAATTGTTTTATAACGATTCTCACTTGAATTTATTTTACATTGATATCGATAGTAAAAAGATAGTCAAGGTAGATTCGGATAGTGAAAGTGCTCAGACGGGACGTGTTTTTAATCATTTCCAACCAAGTTGGTCACCTGATTCGAAGTGGATTTCTTACATTAAAACACTTCCAAATTCCGTTTCGGCAGTATTTTTATATAATCTTGACAGTAAAAAAAGCACACAGATTACCGATGGTATGAGTGCGGTTCGATCGACTTCATTTAGTCGAGATGGTAAGTATCTTTTTTTCACAGCAAGTACAAATGTAGGACTAACAAATTCGGGACTGCATATGTCAGCAACGGAACGTCGTGCTAATTATGAAGCATATGCATTCATTTTATCCAGTAAAACACCATCTATTTTCAAAAATGAAAGTGATGAAGAAACGATAAAAGAAGAGAAAGAGGAGTCGGAAAAGCCTAAAGAAACAGCAAAGGCTAATAAAAAGAAAAAAGACGAGAAGAAAGAAGAACCAAACAAAGAAGCTTCAAAACCTGCGGTACAGCCTACAGAAATAGATTTTGATAATATCAATAATCGAATTGTTGCGCTTCCATTAGGTGATGGTATTTATGGTATCAATGGATCTGTCGTCAATCAATTGACATATGTCAAGAATGGGACACTCTATGCTTATGATTTTACAGATTTCAAAGAAAAAGATCTTGTCGCAGGTATCCGCTCATATGCTATCAGTGCCGACGGTAAGAAAATGATTATTCAGACCAGTACAGGTATTAATATTGTAACAGCAGGTCAAAAAGTGGCAAGTCCTACAACTGGTGTATTGAAATTGGATAATATCAAACAATTAGTTGATCCTGTTGCTGAGTGGAAACAAATATTCGATGAAGTATGGGCAATGCAGAAAGATTATTTCTACGTTGAAAATATGCATGGAGCAGATTGGAATGCTGTAAAAACGAAATATGAGAAGTTCTTGCCTTATGTAAGTCACCGTTCTGATTTAGGTTATTTATTGAACGAAATGATGGGCGAAATGGTTGTTGGACATAATTATATTTATCCAGGGGATCAACCTAGTGGTCCTTCGGTTAGTGTGGGTGTTTTAGGAGCTGATTATTCTATTGATAAAGGTTTTTATAAGCTTGATAAAATTTTTACACGCTTAGATTGGAATCCATCATTTAAAGCGCCTTTGTCTGAACCGGGATTAAATATCAAATCGGGAATGTATTTAGTAGCAGTAAATGGTACAGCAGTTACTGCCGATATGGACTTGTACAGTTTATTTGATAATACTGTAGGCAAACAGGTAAGCATTAAAGTCAATACAAAACCGAGTTTAGTTGGAGCTAAAGAATATGTGGTGAAGCCAATCTCATTTTCTGATGAGATGAGTTTAAGAAGCACCGAGTGGATGGAGCGCAACAGAAAACGTGTGGAAGAATTAAGCAAGGGTCAGATCGCGTATATTTATATGCCTAATACCGGTGGAGAAGGATACACTGCTTTCAATCGCTATTATTTCTCGCAGATGGATAAAAAAGCGGTATTAATTGATGAACGTAATAATGGTGGCGGTTGGGTTGCCGATTACGTTATCGATTTATTATCCCGTGATTTAATCGCTGGATGGGGAATACGGGACGGAAAGGGATTCAATACGCCAGGTAATGGAATTTATGGGCCAAAAGCAATGATTATTAATGAAAATGCGGGTTCCGGAGGAGATATGATGCCTTATATGTTCCGCCACAAAGGATTAGGAAAATTGGTGGGCCGTACCACTATGGGTATTTTAGTTGGTATCAGCGGTTATCCTCCTTTATTGGATGGAGGAAGAATCACTTCACCAAACTTTGGTGTATACGATTTGAAAGGCAATTATATCATCGAAAATGAAGGTGTTGCTCCAGATATTTTCGTTGAACAAACACCTAAGGATTTGATAGAAGGTCGTGATCCACAATTGGAAAAAACGGTTCAGATCTTGTTGGAAGAAATGAAAAATTATCCCTACAAGAACATGAAAAAACCGGCTGATCCAATTCGGGTTAATTAATTGAAAAACATGGAAATCCCGTTTCATTTTAAATGAAACGGGATTTTTTTTGTTTACAGGTTTCTATATCCAGATAGACGTTGTTCTAGATGTAGCATGATAGCTTAAAGTAGATCTTTTAGAAGATTTTGAGGTAATAAATTTTAATTGTAATATATTTATAGAATAAATTAAAAGTACTACATGGAAGAATTAGTGACAAAGATAAATCCCGGAAAATCTTTATTTAGATTATTGCTTTACATGATCGTTTTGGGTGTAAGTATTCAATTGGTATTGATGGGATTATCACTATTGGTTATGAAGATTTTGTCTCCCGAGAGTCCGTTCAGTTTATCTTTTTTCAAGAAAATACAGTGGCACTCAAAGGATGTTGCTGATCAGTAGTGTTACAACATTTATTTTACCAGCTTGGATCTTATATCGTAGCGAATCAGGCATTCATCCCTATTTTGAAAGAATAAATAAGGTTTCATCATTACAATATCTTTTTGTCTTTGCGGCCATGCTATGTTTCATTCCTATGATGTCATTGCTTGCGTATTGGAATGAATCTATGCAATTGCCCGATAGTCTTCAAGGTGTACAGCAGTGGATGCGTGCTAGTGAAGATAGTGCCGCTATAATGACTAAACAAATTGTAGAGGAGTCAACTTGGGGCGGTTTATTGATCAATCTGATCATTTTAGCAGTGGTGCCGGCCGTAGGTGAAGAAATGGTCTTTAGGGGTTGTTTACAAAACATTTTTGGACGTTGGATATGGAATAAGCATGTGGTCATTTGGTTAGTAGCAATAATCTTTAGTGCATTTCATATGCAGTTCTTTGGATTTATTCCTAGAATGCTTCTTGGTGCTTTTTTTGGATATCTTTATGTCTGGAGTAGAAACATATATTTGCCTATTTTTGGTCATTTTATTAATAATGCAAGTGCCACCATTACAGCGTTTTATTATACAAGAAAAGGGATACCTTTCGAAGAAATGAATAACTTTGAACAAGAACCAATTTGGGTTTACCTTGCAAGCTTAATATTTACTGTTATTTTTGTAGTATTATATTATCGTTCAACTAAAAAAATCCCATATGGAGCAAGGCTGGAAGAAGATTAAAGTGTATACTAATGCAATAGAAGCTGAGATCGTTAAACAAATGTTAGAAGAAAGCGGGATACCTGCTATTGTATTAAATAAGCAGGACTCATCATACCTTGTATTTGGTAAGATTGAGCTTTATGTGAATCAACAAGATGAGCAACAGGCATTAGTTTTAATCGAATCTACGACAGAAAGCGAAGATTAGTATGAAAACTAGAGCTATTACAGGATTTTTCTTTATCATCGTCATGGTTGGGGCTATGCTTCTGGGCGACGCAGTTTTCCTTGGATTTTTTTCTTTATTAAGCGCCTGGTGTCTGTATGAGTTTTATGGTATTGTAAGCTCAGAAGATCGTAGACCAAGTAAAGCTTTAGGTATATTGACTACAGTTGTTTTATTTAGTACAACAGCGTTATATAGTTTAGGCATTTTTGAGGCGAAGTATATTTTGTTATGCATCCCTTTTCTTTTAGCGATCTATATACAAGCTCTTTATCAAAAGCGTGATTTCCCCTTTAATGATATCGGCTTTACCATTTTAGGTATTCTGTATGTTGGATTTCCTTTTTATTGTTTTACAAGATTAAGCTATATAGGTGGCTCATTTAATCATTTTTTACCTTTGGGTTTTATGATTTTGCTTTGGACGAGTGATACAGGGGCTTATTTAGCTGGGAGATCCTTGGGAAAACATAAACTTTTTGAGCGAATTTCTCCAAAGAAAACCTGGGAAGGTTTTATTGGTGGTATTGTATTGGCAGTTCTTGTATCTTTATGTTTAGCACATTATTTTGAAACAATACCGCAGTGGCAATGGATTATTGTAGCAATGATAATTGCTGTATTTGGTACATTGGGTGATTTGGTAGAATCGATGCTTAAAAGAAGCTTAAATGTGAAAGATTCTGGACATATATTACCTGGACACGGAGGTTTATTAGATCGATTCGACGGTTTATTAATCGCTGGACCTTTGGTATATTTATTTTTGTTTTTAGTAAATTAAGATCATATTTATGGGACATATTAATCAAAATACGTTTAAATTTTTAAGAGATTTACAGGATAACAATACCCGCGAATGGTTTGCAGAAGAGAAAGAACGCTATGAAGCGGCTTTAGCTGATGTTCGTTTGTTTGTGGCTGATTTGATTAATAGCCTGTCTCAATTTGATCCTCATATTACGACCGATATTCAGGCCAATAAATGTTTGTTTCGTATCTATCGTGATACGCGTTTTTCAAAAGACAAAACACCCTATAAAAATTGGTTCGGTGCAGGTATTTCCAAAGATGGCCGTAAATTGGACGGACCAGAATATTATATCCACATCTCTCCAGATAATTCGTTTATTGCCTGTGGTTACTGGAGACCAGAAAAAAAGCATTTAGATGCTATTCGTCAGGAAATAGATTATAACGAAGAGAAATTTAATGCAATTATAGCAGATTTACAGAAAAAAAGTGGTCTTACTTTAGAAGAAGAAGACAAACTAAAACGCCCCCCTGCTGGCTATGAGGCAACACATCCTTCAATTGAATTTTTAAAATTAAAGAGCTTTGTTGCACACAAAAGCTTATCCAATAGTGCTCTGACTGATAAAAATGCTTTGAATAATATCATTGCCTTATATAAAACAATGCTTCCTTTGAAGCAGTATCTACACGAAGCTATTGATAATGATTAGTTGTTATTGAGGTAAGCTAATTTTACCCATACAGACTGCAGGAGAATCTTTTATTTGACTTACATTCTTTCGGTCGCCAACTAATGTTTCATTAGCCAGTAGGGCAAATAACACAGCTTCTTTAGCGTCGGGATCAATGCCTAGTATTCCAAACGAGGAGACTTTATGATGAGGCAATCCTACTTTGATTTTAGCGACCAATAGCGGATTGTGTAAACCTCCCCCACTGATATAGATATGTACATTACTTAATGTTTTTGACAGCTTATGGATTGCGTCAATGATGCATGTTGCAGTAAATTGATTTAAAGTGGCCATGATATCTTCAGGAATCATATGAAGATTATTGGATGCTATCTGACATTTTTTTAGATAATCCAAATTAAAGAGCTCCGGACCAGTTGTTTTAGGGAATTCATCTTGTAGAAATGGTTCTTTTAAAAGCTCATTTAAAAGTCCCTCATTGATAGTTCCTTGTGTAGCGATGTTTGCATCCTTATCCATCTCTATATCAAACTTTTCTTTTGCAAACTGATTCATGATGGTGTTTCCGGGGCCAATATCTGTTGCAAAAGCTTTCAAATCACTTTCTTGGCTAGGTATAAATGTATAATTAGCAATGCCACCGATATTCAATAAAATCGATTTTCTTTCCTATCCGAAAACAGTAAGTAATCGCCGTAGGCCGCCAGAGGTGCACCTTCACCACCTGCAGCGATGTGTTTTTGTCTAAAATCTGATAGTGTAATAATACCAGTTTTTACAGCAATATGATCGCCATCCCCGATTTGAAGAGTGCTATTAGGCATTAATTGATCATCTGTAAGGCTTTGTGGAGCGTGGTATACTGTCTGCCCATGGCTAGCAATACAATCAATTTCTGAATGTGGAATCCCCCATTTTTCAAGAGCCTGATTAATCAGTGCTGCATGTACATTTCCGACGTAAGCATGAAGTCCGCAGAGCAGCTGTTGATCAATTGTACGCTTTGCAAAAACACCTCTTACGTATTTTCTAAACTCATCCTGATAGTCCATTGTAATAAAATTATCCACGCTAATTTGTGTAGACTTACCACTATTACTTATTCTACAAAGTGCAATATCAAGACCATCCAATGAAGTCCCTGACATAAGTCCTATTATGAAACGACTATCTTTTTTGCGATTTTGTAAAGCTTTTCAATCATTGAGTTCATATCTTAAAAGTAGGAACAAAATATGATAGAGTACACAAGATTTTTGTGATATAAATATATTTTGTAACTTCATGGCGTAATTAAATAGAAGATTAAAAAAAAGTAAAATGAATTTTCCAGCAGAATTAAAATACACTAAAGATCACGAATGGATTCGTGTTGAAGGTGATGAGGCCGTTATTGGTATTACTGATTTCGCACAACGTGAGTTAGGTGATATCGTATTTGTAGACATCAACACAATTGGTGAAGAAGTGGCTGCAAACGAAATCTTTGGAACAATCGAAGCAGTAAAAACGGTTTCTGATTTATTCATTCCTGTTACAGCAACAGTGTTAGCTGTTAACGAGGCAATCGATGCATCACCAGAATTAGTAAACTCAGATCCTTATGGAGAGGGTTGGATTATTCGTATCAAATTAAATGATGTAGCTGACGTTGATGCTTTATTAACTGCTGATCAATATAAAGAAGAAATTAACGCGTAATTTAATATTTACGTTCAATAAAACCACAAAAGAGCTGTCATTGACAGCTCTTTTGTGGTTTATAGGATTTCTATTTTGCTGGTGACTTCAACCTCTTCATTTTTTACTTTTGTTTCGAGCGTAAGCGCTTTTAAATAATGAGTTTTAGGGTTTAATAGGTATTGGCCAGTGATTGATCCGACAGTTTGACCTTCTGCCGTTATACTTCCTTCCGAAGTAATCGATATACCCTCTGCTGAGATACTTTTTAGGGTGTATGTTTGTTCTATTGGGCCTAGAGATTTATTATTTGCTGTTGCTTTCCATTGTTCTCCAACTTTTAATTCTCTATTTGGGTATTCAAACGCTGCTTCTTTGAGCATATTGGCATCAAACAGATCATTATCATCAGGTAAATCTTCGACATCTTTTATTTTTCCATTTAAACTCATCACAGCCACGATAGGGGTCTCCAGCAAAGTTTTAACTTTTTCATGGATCTGTTTGGAAAGTTCATTGCTTCCGGATTTTGGAGTCATAGTTGACGGTCATCATTCCTGCATCCATCGCCATGATCATTTCTGTATATTTCGTTGCATAGGTCAATGTACTGTCTGTAGCATTGGTGTTTGTTGTCTCGCACAACATGGTTGCATCGATCATCGTACTTTGAGCACCAGCATTGACATCTATAGTCATGTGCATTTTTTGTGAAAAGGGATTATTAAGGTCTGGTTTCAGCTTTAATAAAACTTTGTCTTGAGCAATTAATGTCGTAATAATAAAGAACGACAAAAAAGCGAGCGATAGGGTCTTGATCATTTAAGATTAGTTAGTAAAATATCCCCTAAATTAAAAAAGACCTTTGGTATTACCAAAGGTCTTTTTTGATTTAAGCAATTAGATGCTTTTATTTTTTGATGTAAGCAACTTCTTTTACAGCTTTTACAACTTTAGCAACACTTGGAAGAGCTGCTTCAATTAATGTAGCTGCATATGGAAGAGGAACATCTGCTGCTGTAATACGAACGATTGGAGCATCTAAATAATCAAATGCATTACGTTGTACAGAATATGTTATTTCAGATGAAATAGACGCTAATGGCCAAGCTTCTTCCACGATTACCAAACGGTTTGTTTTCTTAACAGACTCGATAATAGTTGGGTAATCTATTGGACGAACAGAACGTAAGTCAATAACTTCCACATTGATACCTTCTTTTGTCAATTCTTCAACAGCAGGTAATACAACACGTGGAACCATTTTACCGAAAGATACGATGGTTACATCAGTACCTTCTTTAACAACATTTGCTTTACCTATTGGTAAGTAATATTCTTCTTCAGGCACGTGACCTTTATCACCATACATAACCTCAGATTCCATAAAAATAACTGGATCTGGATCAATCATAGCAGATTTTAATAAACCTTTCGCATCATAAGGATTTGAAGGAACAACAACTTTTAATCCTGGAGTATTTGCATACCAGTTCTCAAAATTTTGAGAGTGCTGTGCTCCCAATTGCCCTGCATTACCAGTTGGACCACGGAATACTATTGGAATAGAGAATTGACCTCCACTCATGGAACGAATCTTTGCAGCAGCATTGATAATTTGGTCAATCGCAACTAAAGAAAAGTTGAAAGTCATGAATTCAACGATTGGTTTTAAACCGTTCATCGCAGCACCGACTGCTATACCTGCAAAACCTAATTCTGCAATAGGTGTATCTATCACGCGTTTAGCTCCGAATTCATCCAGCATACCTTGGCTCACTTTATAAGCACCATTGTATTCTGCAACTTCTTCTCCTAATAAAAATATTGTTTCGTCTTTACGCATTTCCTCGTTCATCGCTTCACGAAGTGCTTCTCTGAATTGTATCTCTCTCATCAGTTGTAAAATAGTGTCAAATTTTAGATTACAAATCTACTATTTATTATTGATATTTTGAAGGTTATTCATCGCTAAATATCTGCTTTTATGTCATTTTTTAATAACAGGATGGCGAAAACAGTAATAAAATTCAAAAATTAAACTTTATATATTTTAGACAAAATTTCGAAAAGAACCACATTGCTATTGTGGATAGCGAGCGGTACGTTCCACGTGGCACGATTTCGCTTCTCTACATAATTAGATATTCCACGGATCTGTATGGTTTGAATTTTTGCTTCAGATGCAACTAAAAAAACAGACCCTCCTTCCATGGATTCAATCAGAGCATTGGGTATTTGTATCAGTAATTTCGAAATTTCTAATTCATTTCCATGCACCTTATTAACTGTTACACCTAGCCCTGTTGGTAATGTATGCACCAGTTCCTTAGTTGTCTTATTTTGTGTGGCCACATAATGAGCGCTACCAAATCCAAGTTCATCAATCGGAATGAATCTCTCATCATCTTCTGCTCCTAATTCTGAGAAGATCTCGCGATCGATTGAAACGACCGCCCCTATTGGTAATGATCGATTAAAGCAGCCTCCAATACCGATATTAATGATAAGATCATATTGATTATTCGCAAGATGTTCTCCAAGCCGATAAGCTGTTTGTACCATACCTACTTCCGTTATTAAATAGTCGGTATTCGGATATGCAGCAATACGATCAAGGAAGGGTTGAATTTCGAATCGAGTTGCTGCTACTATAAGTGTTTTCATGTGGGATAACCTTTGTACAATATTAATCAATATTTACGCAAATGTGATGGTAATCATTTCGTTGAAAGCGATATTTTGGTTGCAAACACGTATCTTTGTGGTATTATGGTATATATCACTCGTCGTGAGCGCTTTTGCGCTGCACATAAGCTTTACCGCGAAGATTGGAGCATTGAGAAAAACGAAAATGTTTTCGGAAACTGTTCAAATGTTAATTGGCATGGTCATAATTATGATTTGTTTGTGACGGTCAAAGGTGACGTAAATCCAACAACAGGTTTTCTGATTGACTTAAAATTGATGAAAACCATTATTTTGGAAAATATCGTAAATAAAGTCGATCACAAAAATATTAACCTTGATGTTGATTTTATGAAAGATAAGATGGCTTCTACAGAAAATATAGCAATTGCTATATTTGAGGTATTGAAACCATTATTTGAAGAACAAAAAGTGCAGTTGCACAGCATTCGCCTTCATGAAACAGAAAATAATTACGTCGAATATTTTGGCGACTAATCTTATACACTAATTTATTTAATTACTATGAGTAATCACTCATTTGAAGAAGAAGAGTTAGACGGCTACGTGAAAATTGATCAATATAATCAAGAAAAGTTGGTCGTATTGCCGCTCATTATACAGATATTTTAGAATCTCTAGGAGAAGATCCGAATCGTGAGGGATTATTGAAAACACCAGAACGTGTAGCAAAAGCTTTGCAGTTTTTAACTCATGGATATGATATTGATCCTGCTAAAGTATTACAAGGTGCTATGTTTGAGGAAGACTATAGTCAGATGGTTGTGGTGAAGGATATTGAAGTGTATTCGATGTGCGAACACCATATGTTGCCATTCTTTGGTAAAGCGCATATTGCTTATATTCCCAATGGTCATATCGTCGGATTGAGCAAAATTCCACGCGTTGTAGATATCTTTGCACGTCGACTACAAGTTCAAGAACGTCTTACCAATGAAATCCGTGACTGTATTCAAGAAACCTTAGGAGCAAAGGGTGTGGCTGTGGTGATCGAATGTAAGCATATGTGTATGGCTATGCGAGGCATTCAGAAGCAAAATTCTGTCACTACAACATCGGCATTTACAGGAGCTTTTCAAAACGATGTAACGCGTTCGGAATTCTTAAAACTAATTACTGCAAACTTGACGTAATTCAATAAAAAGCACTAAAATTTAAAGTCCAATCTTACGATGAAGATTGGACTTTTTTTTCTTGAAAAATTCAAAGAATTTAAAAAATCATGATTTTTCAAAAGTGTCGTTATGCTTCATAAAGGCATATGATAATTTTTGTGTAACATTGGATCAAATATTAATTACTTGATAGTTAGTGATTTGTGTTTTATTTTTTCTGATTATAAATCATGTTCAGTAATTTTGTTGTTATGGACATTTGTAATGAGCATTTAGAATCTTACTTAGAGCGCACATGTGACGAAGAAAATCCGTTGCTAAAAAGCGTCAATAGGGAGACCTATTTGAAGGAAACAATGCCTCATATGTTATCCGGACATTACCAAGGAAGGGTGCTTGCTATGCTTAGTAAATTAGCTACTCCAAATACTATTTTGGAAATCGGTACGTTTACTGGATATGCTACTTTATGCCTTGCAGAAGGCTTGTCTAAAAAAGGGATTTTACATACGGTAGATGTTAATGCAGAACAGGAGGAGCGTGTACAGGGGTATTTTGACAGATCTGAATATGCATCCCAAATTAACTATCATATTGGTGATGCTGCAGAAGTAATTCCGAAGATCGAAGGTAGCTTTGATCTGGTTTTTATAGATGCTGATAAAAAACGTAATCATTACTATTACGAATTAATTTTAGATAGAGTCCCGTCTGGAGGGCTGATTTTAATCGATAATGTCTTGTGGAAAGGCAAAGTATTAGATGAAAATCCAGACAATCAAACAAAGCAAATCATAGATTTGAATGAACAATTAGCTCAGGACCAGCGCATCGAAAAGGTTTTATTGCCGATTCGAGATGGACTTTTTGTATTACGCAAAAAGTAATTAGTGGACTAAATGATTCTTTATGAATTTTAAAACATTAAAAAACTATGTTGCTGTATTAATTTTGATCGTCAGTAGTTATGCTACTGCATCGGCTCAAAGCAATCAATTTTATATTGATAAATACAGCCCCGTAGCACAAGAGATGATGCAAGAACATGGTGTTCCAGCATCAGTAATTTTAGCTATTGCAATGCATGAAAGTGCACATGGAAATAGTAAGATTGCAAAAAATTTAAATAATCACTTCGGTATTAAAGGAAAAAATAATAGCAAAGTGATTAATTCAGCATATAAAGGTTATAAATCAGTACTTGATTCTTATAATGACTTTATATCGTTGGTTAAAAGAAAGAAAACCACGACTCCCTTATTTGAGGAAAATCGAGGACAAAACTACAAAGCTTGGGTAGGTGCTTTAGCAAAAGCAGGATATTCAAGAACTAAAGATTGGTCTGCTAAGGTTATCAAAACAATTGAAATGTATGATTTAGATAGTTTTGATAAAAATCCGACCACAATATCTAGGAAACTCACCGCTTCTAAGTAATGCTACTCATCCAATGAAAAAAATTGCTTTTATCCTACTTGCCCTTACTGTTTTTTTAGTTCATGCTCATCCAAAAAAAACACCGTCTATAAAAGCAAAAATCATCAAGGCTCTACCTCTTCCAATCGTCCTAGTAAGTTAAGACCAGCTGTTTCAGGAAATGCTTATGTTGAGAAATATAAAGATATTGCTATTTCAGAAATGAATAAGTACGGTATTCCTGCGAGTATCAAATTGGCACAAGCATTATTAGAATCTGGAAATGGCAATAGCTATCTCGCTACCGTAGCCAATAATCACTTTGGAATCAAATGTGGAGGTGTATGGAAGGGAAAATCCATTAATCGCCCAGATGATAATATCAATGACTGCTTTCGCGTTTATGAAAGTCCGGAACAGTCTTTTAGAGATCATTCTGAATTCTTGTTGCGTAAACGTTATTCCGATTTATTCTTGCTCAATAAGAACGATTATAAAGGCTGGGCCAAAGGTTTGAAAGCCGCAGGCTATGCCACCAACCCGCGATATCCAGATTTATTGATCGATATGATTGAACGGTACGAACTCTACCAATATGACCGTGTGGAAACTCGTGTTGAGAAGGAGAAAAGAGAAGTTATTGTTGAGCTGGAGATTGTACACAATGCAGTCGAAGCTCCTGTGGTACAAACAGAGCAAATCAAGAGTCCTGTAGCAATGCGTATTCATGAAGTACAAGGGAAAGACACATTATACTCGTTGAGTAAACAATACGGTATCACTGTTGATCAAATAAAAGAGTTAAATGGCTTGACTGACACAAACTTAGCCATCGGGCAGCTATTGGTAATTTCAAAGTAAATCATCAAAAGATGTTAAATATTTCTATTTTGATAAGCTAAAACGTAGTTTTACGAGAGTGAAGACTCTGCAAAATATCGTAATACTCATTCTTTTGTTTGCACTAGCACCCGATGCTTTTGCACAAAAGCGTATAGAGGGTATTGTTTCTGATTTTAATACCAAACAACGTATATCAAAAGTAACAATCCGCAACAGTAGGACCAACGAAGAAGTCTTTAACAATAGTAAGGGAGAATTTTCGATTATGGCCGACAAAGGAGATGCATTGATCGCGACTTCTCGAGAATACTATCCTGATACCGTCATTGTAAATACCTCTCCTGTTATACTGTTCCATTTGAAGCGTGAATCGATTTATATTGATGAAGTTTCTGTAGTTGCAAAGAAAGATCCGGATGAGATTTTAAAAAAGGCAAGAAATGATTATGAGAAAGCCTTTCGGCTTTCTGATCCAGGAGATCTGTTTTCAGTAGGGCAAAATGGTGCAGGGCTCAGTATCAACTCCATTTATAGTCTGTTTAGCAGAGAAGCTAAAAATGCAAAACGATTAAAGAAATTGATTGAGAGCGATTATAAAGATAATGTTATCGAGTATAAGTTTTCAGAACAACTGGTGAGTCGTACAACAGGTTTAGAAGGAGAAGAGCTTAATAAATTTAGACGGATCTTTAAACCAAGTTACTTTTTCATCATTAGTTGCACACAATATGAACTGACAAATTATATTAAAGAGTGTTATGAAAAGTATCAAAAAAATCCTTCTCGATATTTTATTGAGCCATTACCAACAATAAATCCTATTTTAGTACCTTAAATTAAGAAAAGAAAAAAAAGCGTTGCTTGATATGAAGTTACAATCCTTATTTGCCTTATTAATTATTGGCTTATCGTGCGGTACGGTTAGCGCTCAGGTTAATTTGAAAGACCTTAGAGTAAAGCCAGATTCAGTCATTTCGGAGAATAAACAAGAAAATATCTCCTTAAAAAATATTCGTCCAGTAGTGCCCAAATTAGAATTACAAGTTGATTATTGGAAGCATTGGACCAGTTTTGGAGTAAATATTAATCAGGCAGCCTTTAATGGCGACTGGAAAGGTGGTGGAGTTGGATCAACAGCCGTCGGATTAATTGCAAATCATAAATCAGATTATACCAGAGACAATTTCAATTTTGTAACTGAGATCGATTTGCGATATGGTAAGATTAAAAATAATAAACAAATCGCGAAGAAAAATAACGACCGTATTTTTTGGGATAATAAATTGTCTTATAAATTGTCTGCTAAATGGGCACTTTATACTTCATTAACCTTTGAATCTCAATTTGATGCAGGTTATAAATATAAACAAGTTGACGGTAAAGATACCATTGATTATATCGAGAATGCTTTTATGGCTCCTGCGTACATAACCGAATCGCTGGGTTTTGAATACAAGCCAAGCGCTTCTTATTCGATTCGTTTTGGTACAGGTACTGCACGCCAAACTCTGATTTTGGATAACCGTATTAAACCCCTAACGGTTGAGCAATATAGTCAGAAATATCCAGATCGTGCACCAATTGATAAAGATCAAGTAAGGTATGGTGTTGAAGGAGGTAAAACTGTTCAAAATGACCTCGCTTTTCAGATCACCGGAAATATGGATAAAAATTTTACAGATAAATTGAATGTGAAAGCACGTTATAATTTATTTGCGAATTATAAAAAAGTAACGGACCCTTCACATCGTTTGGATGTCACAGTGACAGCTAAAGTATCGCGAGCGATCAATGTAAACTTAAACGGAATTTTAGTTTATGATACGGATGTGATCTCAAAAGTTCAGTTAAGTGAATCATTGGCATTAGGATTGGTTTATAGGTTACCTCGATAATGTTTGAAAAAAAAAATCTTTGGATTCCGTTTATACTTTGTTTTGCTCTATCCATTATTGGATGTAAGAGTAAGTCAGGCATGGCTAAAAAGGGATCTATAGAGCAAATTGTACCTATAAAGATAGATACGATCATCCAAAAGGTGATCGTACACGATACCGTTCCCAAATTAAGCCTGGGAGAGCACAAAGTATGGACATTGGGAAAGGCCGGTATACATGCTAATATACGTCAGGAAACGGCCATACACTATGATGTGCGCAAACCAAACTACGTTATTATCCATCATACAGCACAGAATAGTCTGGATCAAACCATCAGAACATTTCAGGTAGAGCACACAAAGGTAAGTTCACATTATGTGATTAGCCGTAATGGTGTAATCGTTCAGATGCTCAATGATTATGTAAGAGGTTGGCATGCGGGACTTTCCAAGTGGGGAACGATTACAGATATGAATTCGATCTCCATTGGAATAGAACTGGATAATAATGGAAAGGAAGCATTTCCAGATGCCCAGATTGAAGCGTTAATGGTTGTCTTGGATACATTAAAAGCTAATTACGGTATTCCCGCAGCAAATTTCATTGGTCATGCTGATATTGCTCCAGCTCGTAAAAATGATCCAAGTGTATTTTTCCCTTGGAAATTGGCAGATCGCGGTTTTGGTATATGGTATAATCCTGCAGAATTGGTAACAGCCCCAGAAACCTTCAACCCAATTGATGCCTTGAGAATCATTGGTTACGATACACGCAATTTGAAAGCGGCAATTATTGCATTTAAAAGGAAGTTTGTTGTCAACGATGTGAGCCCAGAACTCACGATTTATGATAAAAGTATTCTTTATAATCTATATCAAAATTATTAAGCTATTCGATTGAATGGCTTTTTTTTGGTATCAAGTTTTCTAATAAGTAAGCGATGAACATGACCGAGATACAGCCAATGACATTGAGCCATAAAAAGGCTATGACATCCATTTTCCAGATCGTAAAAATAATCACTTCAGTTATTATTGCAGCATAAAACACGGCTTTCCCTCCTATCCTCTTCATATAGAAGGCGACAATAAAAATGCCCAAAATAGTACCATAAAATAATGAACCTAGGATATTAACCGCCTCTAGGAGATTGCCCAGTCTACTCGCATATAAGGCAACAGCGATAGAAAATACACCCCAGAAAAGTGTGAATATACGTGACCAGAATAGATCCTGTTTATCGCTAGAATTTTGGTTTATAAATCGCTTGTAAATATCAACGGTGCTTGTAGAAGCCAAAGAATTGATCGCACTTGCTGTAGATCCCATAGATGCAAGAAAGATAACAGCGATAAGTAGACCTATTAAGCCCTTAGGGAAAGTATTATTTACAAAAGATAGAAAGATGTAGTTATTGTCATTTGTTTCGGCAGCGGGATTATTCTTCTTTATTAATGCGACAACTTCTGTACGGATACCGTTTAGTTTTTCATTTGAATTCTTGAGTGTAAGCCTTGCTTCGTCTATTGTAGATTGATCCTCATCATCAATGGCTTTAGTTAAGCGATGTATTGTTTCCTTCTTTTCATTACTAATAAAAGCCTGTTGCTTTTCCAGAGCTGTATAAGTGCTGTTATATTCACTTTGTTTTAGTTTATCTACTTCAACCTGGTTGAAAAAGATTGGCGGTGTGTGATATTGATAATAAACAAAAACAAGAACGCCTATGAGCAGAATACAAAATTGCATAGGTATTTTGAGTAAGCCATTCATAAGTAGACCAAGTCTACTTTCTTTAATAGATGAACCCGTTAGATAACGGCCAACCTGACTTTGATCCGTACCAAAATAGGATAGCTGTAGGAAGAAACCACCAATAATACCTGTCCAAACAGTATACTGGTTATTCAGGTCAAATGTAAAGTCGATCGCATTTGTTTTTCCAGATTTACCTGCAATATGAAGCGCTTTATATAAACCAATGTCTGTAGGTAAGAGTTTGACAACAAGTATTCCGGCGACAAGCAACACTCCAAATATGATGCCCATCTGGAGCATTTGCGTGTGTGAAACTGCTTTAGTACCACCATATGTCGTATAGATCACCACGATACTGCCAATTAAAAGCGTGGTGAGAGGAAGGTTAATATGTAAAATGCTGGCTATAATAAGTGCCGGAGCAAAAATACTGATGCCTGTTGATATACCGCGCTGGATCAAAAACAAGAAAGCCGTTAATCCACGGGTCCGAATATCAAACCGTTTCTCTAGAAATTCGTAAGCTGTAAAAACGCGAAGTTTATGAAAGATTGGTACAAAGGTGATACAGAGTACAATCATGGCCAAAGGAAGACCGAAATAAAACTGGACGAAGCTCATTCCTGAACTGTAAGCCAGGCCTGGCGCAGAAAGAAAGGTGATGGCACTCGCCTGAGTGGCCATCACCGAAAGTCCGACATGGTACCAAGGTAAGGATTGATTACCAAGTAAATACCCATCAATATTTTTGATTCCTCTACTTTTGTACATGCCATACAGCACAATAATCAAAAGAGTCAGAATAAGAACTATCCAATCAATCGTACTCATGAAAAATAGCTCGTGAATAGATAAAGGAATAGTATGACCACAAGCAGGCTACACGCTACTAAAATATAAAAGCGCTTCCATTTTTGTGTTAAGGGATTATTTCCCCTATCTGTCATGCGGTGTTTGAGCGTAAAGGAAGCTATTGAAGAAAGCTGCGATAATTAAACCAACAACAGCTCCACCTATGATACTTAAAAAAGTCTCGTTTGCAGTGAATGAAATTAAAGCTCCAAATATCACACCGATTAATACGATTAATCCTTTTGGATTAGGTGCGCATGCATTGTTTTCAACTTGATTTTCCATTGAATTGTATGTTTTATTTTGATTTTGATAACAAATTTACAAATAATCTGTAAGCTCCAGGAACTCCTGCAGGCAATTGTCTGAAAAATGACAATGATGTATAGACAAATCTACCACTTCCATAGTTAGTAATCAATAGCGATCCATTGTGAAGCGGTTCATTTTTATCCTGCATCTGTATAGGTGTTTGATAACGACTGTCGATATCTTCCGCAAAATACAGACCCCGTTCTTGTACCCAGTTGTCGAAATCAGATTTAATGATTTTATTTGGATAATTAAAAATTGGATTTTGTTCATCAAATTTTACTACAGCAAGTTCTTCCGTCACCCTACTGTTGCCTAAACGGAATGGATATGGACCAAATTGATTAGAGAGCAATTTGTTGTTTACATTATACTGTTCCAAAACTGTACCGCCATTTTTAACATATTCATTTAGTTTAGCACTAATCTGATTAATCGATTTTAAGACGTTAAAAGCCCTTATTCCTACTATGACGGCATCATATTGTGCGAGATTTTGATGCAGAGCCTGTGTTTCATTCAGAAGATCTACAGAAATACCAATTGCTCTTAAAGACTCAGGAATTAAATCTCCAGCTCCAACCAGATACCCAACTTTTTGATAGGAACTTGAAGTTGCAGATTGCTGACTTTTACAGTTAGATCAGGAAACCACGTGATGGCTGGTATATGGTCATAATGTATATCACGGTTTATTTTGACTTTTTCATTTGAACCATAACGGAAGGAAAGTGTATCTAGGCGTGTATCTTTGGTTTGTGCCTGAACGCTAAATTCCTGACTTATTTGTTGCTGGTTTTCTGAATATTCGAGCTTAACCAGATTTGGAGTTACGATCCAATTTTTGTTGACAACAGGAGAAACATTTTCTGTTCTATTTTTTGTACTGCCTTCATTTATAAATGTTACCCTTACCTTTTGTGCGGTGTTATTTTGACTTAGTACGATCGTCTGGTCCGTAGATGCGGTTATGGCTGGTGAAATCACGATAGGATTGTAGATTTCTCCCCTAACAGGATCTGTAAATTTATATTGGATGGGTTTTTTATAGTTAAGCGCCTTTCCATTGATGACCAGTTCATAGTCAACAGCTGGATAGTCTGGATTTTCAGGGGCTCCAGTTTTATTAAAGTCTGCGAATTGGAATCGACCTATAAGATTTGGAGCATCCAACCAGTATGGTTGTGTACTAAACCGCGCAGGGTAAGAACTAATAAAACTTGTTAGGGTATTATTTTCGAGATTTTGATTGATGTTTTTTCCATTGATCTTAGCAACCTGTATTGTAGGAACATCAGCTCTTACAATCAGTTGATTTGTAACCTTTATCGTGTCTTCAATAGCATAATGCGGCTTTGCTGCGATGCTTTCTATTCTTACTCCAGCACAGGCAAGGATTAAATCATTGATTTCATTTGTTTTTATTTCTTTCCAGTAGTTATCCGCTATCGCCTTGACCAGTGTAAGAGCTTCGAATAGGTCAGGAATTGATTTTTCCGGGTGGTCGAGCTGAAAGGAAGCATTAATCTGTTTTATTTTCGTACTGATGGCAGCGGTATGAGGTATTCTCGACCAGGTATCGTCAATATTTTCGAAAAGATCTTTATTCGTTGCTTCTCCTGCTATGTATTCAAAATATTCTGTAGACTTTCCAACCTGAGCAGCACTTCCAAATCCCTGACTTTTATGCGATGACCTACTTTCGGCAGCGACTTCTCCATAGGATTTGCCTATCAAGGGATTGTATTGGCCTATTTCCATCTGTATTTGATCATCACTAATCGTATTTTGATTGCCAAAATTGTACGTATTCCATAGCAAACGAGTTGCTTTCCATGGCTTGACCTGTTTTAACTGTTCTGGAAACCGTGTTGGGTCTCCAGCGGCAATAAATGCTTCTTTTGCTAATATTGCAGAAGCTTGGTGATGACCATGTCCCCCTCTCGCATCAGGCGGGAATCGGGTTATAATGACATCAGGTCGGAATTTTCGAATGATCCACACCGCTTCTCGAAGTACTTGTTCTTTATCCCAAAAATTAAAGGTCTCTTCCGAAGTTTTAGAAAATCCAAAATCAAAAGCAGAAGTAAAGAACTGCTCTCCTTGATCGATTCTTCTTGCTGCTAAAAGTTCCTGTGTCCTAATCAGACCAAGTTCTACTCCCTGTTCCGTACCGATTAAGTTTTGTCCCCCGTCTCCCCTTGTTAGGGACAGATATCCCGTTTTATAATGTTTTTCCTGAGCTAACCATGCTATTAATTTAGTGTTCTCGTCATCCGGATGGGCTGCAAAATATAGAACAGACCCTAGAACATTTAATTTTTCTAATTTTGATTTTATGTCAGCACTGTTCCAGCTATTTGTTACCTTTTGAGCTTGAGCCTGTGGCAGAAAGGTTAAACAAATGAATATGTTGGTAAATAGGATTGATTTTAACATAGATTAAAGGTAATTAATATTGTGGTTAAATAAAAAACGGAAATTCTGTAGGGAGAATTTCCGTTTCTAACAATTAAAATATTATCTTAAAATCTACCCTTTTATAGTTTGTTCATCAGGATAGCAAATTCTTTAAGTGGTAACCTTTATTACCGCTAAAGATAGTACAATCTTTATTGGACTTTAGCATTAAATGAGAACAAGTTTTCCACAAAAAGCGGATTATACACATTCATATTAAAAATGAAGTTCTTGTTGCAGTAATTGCTATTGCTAAAGGCTAAAAGATTTATTTATCAATTGAACCTAAAACACGTTTCATAAACATATTCATAGCGTCCTTTTTACTATTTCCTTCTTTAATTAGTTTATCAACCTCGACAGCACCATACAGATTTGAAATCAATTCACCGATTACATCAAGCTCTTCATCTTTTAAAGGAGCTTCTACCAAGGATTCTAATGTCTCGATGGTCTCTAATACATAGTCAACATCGTTCTGTTCGATAAACTCGGTGATATGTTTAATTACTGGAAGCTTCATTGAATAGGTCGATTAAGGCGTCAAATTTATTTGTTTGTACTTGATTTACCAATTTTCCATTCTTGAAAGCCGCAAAAGTAGGCAAGTTATTGACATTTGCTAGTTTTCTAGATTCCGGAAATTTTTCAGCATCAGCGATTACGAAAGTTACATTTTCATTTTCAGTCGCCAATTTTTTGAATTTCGGTTTCATAATTTTGCAGTTACCACACCAAGTAGCGGCGTATTGAACCATTACAATATCATTACTGTTTACAATTTCTTGTAAATTATCGTTTTCTAATTCCTGTACCATGATTTTTTTGTTTATTTATTGAGAAAGATGAATAAACAAAGGGGGTAAGGGATTACCCCCTTTGTAAAAAGACCTATGTAGTCTTTTCAGTATTGTTTTTAGTTACCAGCTAAATAGCTAGCTACACCGTCACGAGTTGCGTGCATTGCTTCTTTTCCTTCTTCCCAGTTAGCAGGACATACTTCACCAAAATTCTGAACGTGAGCATAAGCATCGATTAAACGTAAATATTCTTTTACGTTACGACCTAATGGCATATCGTTTACAGATTCGTGGAATACGCGACCTGTTTCATCAATCAAATAAGTAGCTCTGTAAGAAACTGCAGAACCTTCAACTAAAGTACCGTACTCAGGGTGCTCTACTTCTTTAATGTCTAAAATACCTAATACAGAAGATAGGTTACGTGTAGTATCTGCTAAAATTGGGTAAGTTACGCCTTCGATACCACCGTTATCTTTTGCTGTATTTAACCAAGCGAAGTGAACTTCGTTTGTATCACAAGATGCACCGATAACGATTGTATTACGTTTTTCAAATTCTGGTAAAGCTTCTTGGAAAGCATGTAATTCTGTTGGGCAAACAAAAGTGAAATCTTTTGGGTACCAAAACAATACTACTTTTTTACCTTCTTGAACTGCTTTTTCGAAAACGTTAATTTGTAAATTATCGCCTAAATAATCGATTGCATCTACTGTGATGCTTGGAAAACTTTTACCTGTGAAACTCATAATAATATCTTTCTTTTTTGTTGATACAAAGATACCTCAAATAAGGTTAAAAAAGTATTGATTTTTTCAATGAGCTATCGTTAAAATCTATTTTTACATTAAGGGTACAATAAGTTTTCTCGATAGGTTTATTTTAAATAAATTTTGCATTTATCAGACAAAATTCTACCTTTGTAGCGTTCCACAAGGAAATTGAGATACAATAAATCTTAATTCTTTAGAAGTCAACAAATTATACTGGGGGGGTTCCAGAGCGGTCAAATGGGACGGACTGTAAATCCGTTACTTCGGTTTCGAAGGTTCGAATCCTTCTCCCCCCACAGTATTTTTTCTCTCCTCTTTTTTCAGTAACATTTTAATAAATAAGTTTGGGATTAAGCAATATATTTGAAATATTTGCATACGCTTTGTCGGCCCTGTAGTTCAACGGATAGAATAGATGTTTCCTAAACATTAGATAGCAGTTCGATTCTGCTTGGGGCTACAACAAAAATGCGAGACTGTTAAATAGTCTCGCATTTTCTTTTTTTATCACATCTGCCATATGGTTAATGAATAATCTTTCTTTTACCTGCTACCCCTCCCTGAAAACCTTCAGTTTACTTACCATAATAAACATGAGGATACCGAAGAAAGCAAATACACCGTAAGAATATCGTAAACTCGTCAGCTCTGCAATATAGCCGATTAAAGGAGGTCCCATTAAGAAGCCCAGAAAGCTAATGCTAGATACCATCGCCAAGGCTACCCCTGGAGTAACCTTTTTGTTCTGGCCAGCAACACTATATACCGTCGGGACATTGCACGCAACACCAATACCCACCATCATAAAAGCCAATGTGCTAATATAAAAAAGAGGGAATATAACAGAGGTCATCATGCCGACAAACATCAATATACCGCTAATTTGTAAGGTTCTTTTTCTACCGAGCCTACTGATGACCGCATCCCCAATAAATCTTCCCAGCGCCATCATGACCATGAAAGACGCATAACCAACAATAATAAATTGTTCTGGAGCGTGAACTATTTCCTTAAAATAAACGCCACTCCAGTCAAACATAGCACCCTCGGTGGCCATGCTAAAAAAGCCGATGATACCCAGTTGTACTAAACTGCTTTCCGGTTTGGAAAAAAATGATGTTTTTTTAGCCTCTGTAGCGACACCAGGAATCAAGTAACGGTAGTTGATGGCCGTATTAATCACAATGAGAACAAAAATAATGATAAAATGAGGAACGGTGTCTATAGCTATATTCATAGTGAGTAACCCGATGAGGGCACCAGTAAATCCCGCGATGCTCCAGGCTCCATGAAAAGATGACATGATTGATTTTTTGAAAATCTTTTCTGCAGCAACCCCCTGTGTATTGACAGCTATGTTGCACATGTTTCCAATTACCCCAAAGAAAAATAAGATTGCTCCTAACTCCCATGCGTTTTGTGCAAAACCTATTAAACATAAAATAAGGGCATAAATAATCGCGACTATTCGTAGTACTCTAGCACTGCCGTAAGTGGTAACCAGTTTCCCGGATAACGCCATGGTGACCAGTTGACCGACAGGAAGCATCAATAAAATTGTGCCTAATTGACCTTCTGTAAGATTCAGACGTTCTTTGATAATTGGAATACGGCTTGCCCAAGAAGCAAATGCCAGGCCCTGGCAAAAATAAAATAAGGATACAGCAATCCGAATGCGATTACGGTTTTGGTAAAGCTCTTCTTCAGAGTAGGTTAAGGATGCGTTCATTGTTGTAATGATGTGTCAGCAAAGGTACATGTAAGAAATTAATAATGACAGTGATGATGTTTCATCTTTTGGTATTTATGCAAAAAATATTAAAATTAATGGGTGCACATTGATAAAGAACACGTGATATTGAAAACTGTTTTTAATGCTGGGGTAGGTTTTTTTAATAACGATTGATTATTTCATTGTTTTCTAACGAGTAGCTGATTAACTTTGGCATACAGGTATTTAATCGATTAGCCTCCTTGAAAAGTATGATTAGAAAATTGTTATTGGGCACTTGTCTTGCCTTAGGTGGAACCATGCATGCTTTGCGCAGCAACAACCCACATTTTTATCCCATCCGACTTTAAGTCCTGATGGAAAAGTCCTTGTTTTTAGTTTTGAAGGTGATCTGTGGAAAGTTGAAAGTGAAGGTGGGGTTGCAGTGAGATTAACAGGTATGGAGGGCAATGAAATCAATCCACGGATATCGCCTGACGGCAAACAGCTTGCATTCTCAGCAAATCAGAATGGAAATATGGATGTATATATCATGCCTTTAGCTGGTGGTGATATCCGTCAAATTACACATCACGATGGTGCTGATGAAGTGGACAGTTGGAGCTGGGACAGTAAAACGTTATATTTTACATCAACCCGCTACAATCGGATGAGTAGTTATCAAGTTGATGCTACAGGGGGGACTGCAAAGCGACTATTTCCACATTATTTCAATTATATAAGTCAAGTTGTAACCACACCATCTGGAGAACTATTGTTTAATGATAGTTGGGAAGGATATAGTTCAACAAACCGTAAGCGATATAAAGGAGCATTCAATCCGGATATAAAATCTTATAATCCTAAAACAAAAACATTTAAGCAATATACCGATTACAATGGTAAAGATTTCTGGCCTACTGTTGATCAGAATGGTGTGATCTATTTCGTATCTGATCAAGGAAATGCCGAATATAACCTGTATCAGATGAGCGGTGATAAACCCGTGGCTTTGACTTCATTTAAGGAATCTATCAAGAGACCTGCTGTAGCTGCCAACGGGAAAAAGATCGTTTTTGAAAAAGGATATCAATTGTTTTTATACGACGTTGCATCAAAGAAGGTTACACAGCCAACTATCGCATTGAGCAGAAATCAGGTATTAGGCAAGAGCAAGGAATTTAATGTAAATGGTAACATCAGCTATTTTGATGTAGCACTTGACGGTAAAAAGATGGCATTTGTATCGAGAGGCGAGCTCTTCGTTTCCGATAGCGAAGGTAAATTTATCCGTCAGATGCCTAGTCAGGGACAGCGCATTATGGAGGTGAAATGGTTAAAGGATAACAAAACATTACTTACAGTCAGACCCATCAAGGTTATCTGAACTGGTACACCCGTAGCGCAGACGGATTGGGCGAACCAAAGCAGTTGACACAAGATCTTCGCAATAATAGAGAGTTAACTTTCAACGCTGATAAATCACATGCTGTTTATTTAAGTGGGCGAGATGAAGTACGTCTTTTAGATTTGACAACTTTAAATAGTAAAACTGTTGTTAAGGATGAACTGTGGGCATTTCAAAATTCCTCTCCCTCTTTTTCTCCAGACGGGAAATATATTCTTTTTACTGCTATTCGAAATTTTGAGCAAGATATTTTTGTTCATCATATTGGTTCAGGTCAAACAACAAATCTGACCAATACTGGTGTCACTGAAGCCTCCCCATCGTGGTCACCAGATGGAAAATATATTTATTTTGCCAGTAACCGCACAAAGCCGTCCTTTCCTACCGGCATGCAGAACTCCAGTATTTTTAGAATGGCATTGGAAAATTTTGACGAACCTTATCGCATTAGCAAATTCAATGAACTCTTTAGTCAGCCTGTAAAGAAAGACACCATTACGGACAATAAGAATGACAATAAAACAAAGGCGAAGGATAAGAAAGAAGAAAAAGCAACAAGTTCTTCTACCGACAAAAAGGTGCTGGTTACGATAGATGTTAAAGGGTTACGTGACCGTATTGAACAAGTAAGCCCTGCTTTTGGAACGCAATCAGATCCCATTGCTATCCAAAAGGAGAAAAAAACTATGTTTTCTTTTCATCCAATCACGAAGGAAAGTACGGATTATACAGAACAATCTATGAACCTTTTGAAGTTATTAAAACCGAAAAAGTTGTTGACAACGGAATCAACCAGTTTATCGAATCTGGAGGTAAGTATTTTATCCTTAATAGAGGGATAATTCAAAAATATAACCTTGACCAAAATAAACTCGATGCGGTAACAATCAATTTTAGATTTAACCGTGCTCTGGAAAATGAGTTCAAGCAGATGTTCTATGAGACTTGGGCTGGGCTAGAAGAAAACTATTACGATAGTACTTTCCACGGTATCGATTGGACGGCGATGAAGAAGAAGTATGAACCGTATCTTTCTGGTATTAATGACCGTAGTGATTTACGCATATTATTAAATGATATGT
Organism: Sphingobacterium sp. IITKGP-BTPF85; assembly: GCF_001006065.1. Lineage (NCBI taxonomy): Bacteria > Pseudomonadati > Bacteroidota > Sphingobacteriia > Sphingobacteriales > Sphingobacteriaceae > Sphingobacterium > Sphingobacterium sp. IITKGP-BTPF85. The sequence goes on along the minus strand of NZ_ASZT02000009.1, from coordinate 23,182 downwards.
TAGGAGAGCTAAACTCTTCACATTTGGGCTTTAGTTCGATGGGAGCAGAAGAGCGCAAACCATTTGGGGACGTAACTAATGAAATTGGTGTTTTATTCAATCAGGATAATCCTTATCAAATAGCACAGATTATAGACAACAGTCCAGCTTCCCGTAAAGGAGTAGATCTGAAAGAAGGCGATGAGATCATGGCTGTTAATGGAAATAAAGTAAATCCTAAAGAAGATCGGGATCAGTATTTTACATGGCCGTCCCTTGCAGAGGAAATACAGTTGACTATACTACGTGGCGGTAAAGAAATTGCAGTTTTTATTCGGCCCTTAACCAGTACCGCTTTTAAGGACCTGATTTATGACGAATGGATGAAAGGCAATCGAGGGAAAGTTGATCAATGGAGTAATGGCAAAATTGCATATTCACATATGAAAAATATGGGAGGACCGGAGTTGCAACGCTTTTTGATCGATATGGCCGAGCAAGAGAATAATAAAGATGGTATTATTTTGGACCTGCGATACAATACAGGAGGTAATGTGCACGATGAGGTGTTACGTTTTCTGTCACAAAGACCTTATTTGAAGTGGCAGTATCGTGGGGGTCAGCGGGCTCCGCAAAGTAATTTTGCACCAGCATCGAAACCTATTGTACTTTTGATAAATGAACAATCTCTGAGCGATGCAGAAATGACCGCAGCAGGATTTAAGGAATTAAAATTAGGTAAGATTATTGGAAATGAAACCTATCGTTGGATTATCTTTACATCAGCAAAAGGTTTAGTAGACGGATCTAGTTATCGCATGCCAGCCTGGGGATGTTATACTTTAGCTGGTCAAGATTTAGAGTTATCAGGTGTAGCACCGGATATTGTGGTTAAAAATACAATCGCAGATCGTACGAATGATAAAGACCCGCAACTGGAACGCGCAGTTCAAGAAATATTGAAAGACTTGAAATAAGAAATTTTTAATAATAAACCAGATTCAGAGATGAATCTGGTTATTATTTTTGAACAGTACCTTGATTTTTATTCAATTATTCTTTAATGATAAACATTAGAAATCAAGATTAGAGTAGGATAAAATAATGACTATTTCGTTTCTTTTATAAAGAAAACAGTCAAACTTCGTGCTCCCTGTGCGCCGCGTACCAAGTAAGCTCCAATATCTGCGGTAGCTGAAGGGCCCATAACAAAACAACCATAAGTAGAGGCTTGAAAATCAATATCGCTGTAAGCTGTATGCATATTTTCTGTAATCGCATCTGGATCAAGTAATATAGCAAGATGCTGTGATAGAAATCCCAGAGAGTTTACCTTCAATGAATTTTCAGTAAGCCATATCATCCCCATTTCTGCCACTCCAAATTCTGCTCTTATAATTCCTAAATCTACGTCGTCTAGATCTCGAGGATGTGCAATAGCATTAAGCGATTTGGTCCCCTCCCATTCTGGGGCTGCGGAACAACTAACCCGTGTATCAGGAAGGTTTTTGAGCATGATTTCTTGCGCTTCTGCAATACTTTCTACGTCATAGGTTTCTCCTCCGGCAAGCCCAAGGTTTACTTTAAATTGATCTTTCAGATTAGTTCCCTGTTTTTCAAAAGATGGCAATTCAGGATAAGCAACCTTTTGAGCAGGAAGATTTTGACGGATAGCCGCTAATATTTCGTCTAGTGAACTCATTTTTTCAATCTATTTTTAATATACCAATCGCGGAAAGTCTCTTTTTTAATTTCAGGCAATTCGCGGTGTTTACCCCAAGCATTTAATTTGGTGTTATATAATAACCAATTTGGTGTAAGCTTCATACCATAGTATGCCGCCTTCTCTGCCAATCGGAATAATTTGGGATTAGCAAATACTTTTTCTACCGCTCCAAACGCATAGTGAAGTGCTTTGGAAGATTCATTGATATTGACCATGCGCTGTCTCCATAGCCCAATTTGCTCAGCAATATTAATCCGAACTGGACAAACCTCAGAGCAAGAACCGCAAAGTGATGAGTGGAAAGGAAGCTCACTGAATTGATTCATCAAAAGTCGGATCGATAATGATACCGATCGGCCCCGAATAAGTGGCTCCATATGCTAATCCCCCACTTCTACGGTATACCGGACAGGTATTCATACATGCTCCACAACGAATACATTTCAAGGATCTCCAGAAATCCTCCATTCCTAAACGACGGCTTCTTCCATTGTCCGTTAGTACAATATGCATTTCGGTTCCTATTTCTCTAGGTCCCATAAAATGAGAAGTGTAGCGAGTGGCTGGAGTGCCTAGAGCACTGCGTGACAGTAAACGGATAAATAGGGCAAGATCTCTCGTTTTGGGAAGAATTTTTTCAATTCCAATACTGGCAATGTGTAACGGTGGTATACTTGCTGTAAGGTCGGCATTACCTTCGTTTGTACAGACTACAAAAGCACCTGTTTCTGCGATAGCAAAATTTGCTCCCGTTAAACCTGCATGCGCTTCCAAAAATTTAGGACGAGCATTGTTTCGCATAGCTTCTGTTAACTGTGTAGGATCATCCTCATCTGGATTCGTACCGATTGTTCTTGCAAAAGTTCAGCCACATCTGCCGTCGTTTTATGAATAGCGGGCATGACAATATGGCTTGGCATTTCCCCAGAAAGTTGTTGTATCCTTTCGCCAAGATCTGTTTCGATCATTTCGATACCTCTAGCCTCAAGAAAAGCGCCCATTTCACATTCCTCCTGGAGCATCGATTTACTTTTGACTACTTTGGTGGCATTGTGACTTTTTAATATGTCGTATACGGTTTGATTATGTTCTATATCGTCTTTCGCAAAATGTACAATTACACCACGTTTGGTCGCTTCGGTCACAAACTGTTCTATATATTGGTCCAGATGGGTTAGTGTATGCTCTTTTATTTGTGAAGCAAGATCACGCATCTGCTCCCATTCAGGAATTCCAGATGCGGCAAGATCCCGTTTCATGCGGGCATTCCATAAGTTTTTATCGTGTGTAGGCTGGTGGATGTCATCCATATAGATGAAATCTGCCGCATTTTGGTCAACTCTAACTTTACTCATTTTGATTTTCTTTTAAAAAGGACCATTATTTAAAACTTGAGCGATGTGTACAAATTTTAAAGGTGCTTTTCCGCGTTTAGCAATCCCTTCCTGATGCATCAAGCAAGACATATCAGGTGAGACGATACAATCTACTTCGTGATTCACGTAATCAGCAACTTTATCCTGCCCCATTTTGACACTGACAGCTTCATCAGTAACACAAAATGTGCCCCCAAATCCACAGCACTCATCCGGGCGGGTAATCTGTTTAATGGTCACCCCCTCTACCATCGTTAATAGCTGCTCCGTTTTATTAAAGTAGGGTTCTTGCCACTCAGAGCGAGATTGTATATGTAAACCCCGTATAGCGCTGCAACTATTATGAATGGCCACTTTATGTTTGTAAGAAGCCCAAGGGAACTCTTTAACCTTTAATATATCTGTTAGAAACTCAACAAGCTCGTAAGTTGTTTTGCGTACATGCTTTACTTTTTCGGTTTGTGGAATAGCATCGAAGTGCATGCGTACGTGTTTTACACAGCTTCCTGCCGGACCAACGATGTAATCAAAACCTTCAAAATTATCGCAGAAAAGCTGCTCTGATGAAGCCGCATTTTTTGATCACCTTCATTGCCCATCGGCTGGCCGCAACAGGTTTGATTTAATGGCACTACTACTTCCACTCCGAGGCGCTCCAACAGTTCTAGTGTTGCAATTCCTACTTCGGGATAGATCGCATCGATATAACAAGGAATAAATAATCCTACACGCATATTGTTGATTTAAATTGATGGACTAAGTTTACAAATAAAATTCGAATTTACTGTTCTTAACTATCATGGAGTAGCAATAAAATTACTTAATTGCTTGAATTTTTATAAAACACTATTGGCAACAATTGAAAAAGGTATCTGTATTTTTTGCCAATGCACAAATATTTTTAAGAAACGATGAAAAACTTAAAAGAGCTTTTTTCCAAAATAAAAAAGCTCTTATCTTTTTTACTTGTTTGCTAAAAAAATAGGAATCTATTTTTTCTGTGCGAGCAATGCTTTAAGAACCGCGATCGTTTCATTTTTTGCTTCGATCGTTTCTTTGAGCGCTAGAATAGTTTCTTGCTGTCCAGAGTTGTCAGGAATTGTCGCTGAGGTTAATTGCGAGGTTTCGTTAGCCGATAAATATAGCTGATTACTTGCTCCGATCAGGTAGTCTGTATTGATATAATTGTATGATATTTTCATATCATGAATATGCTGAATACTCACTTTTTTTCGTTCGGTTTTTAAATCATTGATTCCAACTTTCGATTCATTGATTAATTTACCAAGTTCTACGTATGTTTTTAATTCACCTTTTTTCTTTAGATCCTCAAACAAGAGAAAGAAACGTTCGTTGTATGTAATGGACATGCTGTTTGGGTTGTTTATGCTTTTGTTAGGGGATAGATGATATACTCATACTATCGCCTTTTTTTATGCGTGCAAACATACAATTTTAAGTTTATAATAGTATGAAATATTATAACTTATTTTTTGAAAATTAGACCTCATCAATGAATTAGCTGACAAAAGCATCGGTTATTCATACCATAGTTAGCAGTGCATCGCATGGAATTATTTCTTGTGCAGACTAAGAATGAATTGATACGATCTGTGTATTATCGGTATATGATCAGAGCGAATAGAGCTATTAGAAGGGCCTTATATGCCATATTCGTAAGATTTACTTGACGATACTATTCCAATATTAATTGGCTTTTACTGGAGACAGAAGGACAAATTGGGGTTATATTTGTATAAGAAGGTGAAAATTTTCACCTTCTTATTTATCAAAATTTGGACATATTGGGAAATAAGTGACTCAAAAGTAAAAAGATTGCAATTCGTTCTTTTCGCTTTTAATATCTGATTTATAAAGATAAAGCATCGGTAATGACTTGATAAATATAATCAAGATCCGCGTCGCTAATGCAGTAAGGAGGAACAAGGTAAATAATATTGCCTAATGGTCTTATTAATATACCTCGCTGTAAGAAATAGGGATATACAATTTCATTTATATTACTAAAATAAGATGTTTCTTCACGCTGTTGTAATTCGATCGCCATTATTGTTCCCGTTTGTCTGACATGCTTGATCTTAGGCTCATTTTTGATCTTAGAAAGAAAGATGCTGTGTTTCCTTGTGATGTTTGCAATACGGGCTAAAGTTTCTTTATTTAATAATAACTCCATGCTTGCCAGTGCCGCTGTACAAGCTAAAGGGCTGGCGGTAAAAGAATGGCCGTGAAATAAGGCCCGTTGTTTTTCATCCGAATAGAAAGCTTCATAGATCGTATTGGAGCAAGTTGTCATGCCCAATGGCATAGTTCCACCTGTTAAACCTTTGGAAAAACACATGATATCTGGTGATTCAGACAGATAATCTGCCGCAAACAGTTTTCCTGTGCGGCCAAAACCGACAAAAATTTCATCTTGAATCATTAAGATTCCCTTAGAACGGCAATAGTTCATTAATGTACTCAAGTCTTCTGGTTCATGCATCAACATTCCTGCTGCCCCCTGTACCAGCGGTTCGTAGATGAAGCAAGCGACCTCTGTCGCGTGTTTATCAATTTCCTGACGTAGGAATTCAATATTTTTATTTGTGGGAACGTCTATAAAAATAACATCAAAAAGCAGATGTCCGAATGGCTCTGTCCATACCCCTCTGGCACTCACTGACATCGCTCCAAAAGTATCACCATGGTAAGCATTGCGGAAGGCTAGAATTTTTGATTTCTTTTGACCTTTGTTTGCATGGTACTGTATGCACATCTTTAAGGCAACCTCGACAGCAGTAGATCCATTATCGGTATAGAATACTTTTTGTTGATTATTAGGAAGTAGTTTTAGTAAGTTTTCAGCTAATTGAATAGCTGGTTCATGTGTAAATCCTGCAAATATAACCTGCTCCAGCGTATTTAACTGTTTAGAAACACGGGCTGCAATATAGGGGTGGGCATGCCCATGTAAAGTTACCCACCAGGACGATACAGCATCGATATATCGGTTACCTAGATCATCATATAGATATGTCCCTTCGCCCCGAATGATAGGGATGATGTCCGATGCACCCTTCATTTGCGTGTAAGGATGCCAGTTAACGTTCTTGTCCCGTTCTTTTAATGTGCTGTGCATGCTTCGTCCTTCATGTGTTTGACCATCGGTTTTAATCCCAGTGTCTGGAACATTTTCATGTCCTCAGATACTCCTGGATTTGGAGTCACCAGTAATGTCTCTCGCTCACCTGTAAAAATGGAATTGGCACCCGCCATAAAACACCAGGCTTGTTCTGTTTCATTCATCTCTATACGGCCGGCACTTAACCTAACCATTGATTTTGGCATCACTATGCGGGCTGTAGCGATCATTCTGACCATATCCCAGATATCAACTTTGGCATTGTTTTCCAATGGGGTTCCCTTAACACGTGCGAGTGCATTGACCGGTACAGATTCAGGATGCTTGGGCATAGTCGCCAATGTTAAAAGCATCGCTATCCGGTCTATGTGTGACTCACCTAGACCTATGATACCCCCTGAACAAACAGTTATTCCAGCCTTACGCACATGGTTGATGGTATTGATGCGGTTATCAAACGTGCGGGTAGAGATGATCTCATCATAATACTGTTCAGAGGTATCTAGGTTATGATTATAGGCATGTAGGCCTGCCTCCTGAAGCCGAATAGCCTGCTGTTCCGTTAGCATTCCCAATGTACAGCAGACCTCAAGACCTAGATCATTTACGCCTTTTACCATGTCTATAATACGGTCAAAATCACGATTGTCACGAACTTCTCTCCAAGCGGCCGCCATACAAAATCGGGTAGAACCATTATTTTTTGCCTTTTGAGCATGCTCGATCACGGTTTGTGTGGGTAAGAGGGCCTGTACTTTTATATCGGTGTGATAGCGTGCGGCCTGGCCACAGTATGAACAATCTTCTGGACATCCGCCTGTCTTTACAGATAGTAAGGTGCACACCTGTACTTCAGCGGCATTATGATATTCGCGGTGAACCGAAGCGGCGTGATAAATGAGCTCCATAAGAGGTTGGTCATAGATCTGTTGAATTTCTTCCTTGGTCCAGTTATTTCGGATTGTAGTTTTCATCTGTTATTAAATTGCTTTAAGAGTTAAATGGATCGGTTATTTTTCGTACAGCTTCTGCCGTTACAGTTTCTAGCTGCGGGATATGAATAATTTGTGTATGTTCAGGTATTTGGAGGGAGATCACCCTTTCGGTATCGGTATCGATACCACCATTAAATATCAAGTATTTTAAATCTATATTTCTTTGCTTTATGGCATTTATTGATAGTAAACTATGATTAATGCACCCTAAATAATCTTTGATAACCAGCGCGACTGGAATTGTTAAGGCTTGTATTAAATCAATGATATAACAGGTGTCACTGAGTGGGACAAATAAGCCACCAGCACCTTCTATAACAAGATTATTTGTCGTCTCAGGAATTTTAAAATCTTCGAGCGATATCGATGTGTTTTCTAATAAAGCGGACTTATGTGGAGATGCAGCAAGTTGTAACTTATATCGTTCGGGATGGATACGGACATCACCTTGAAGGAGATCATATATGCGCATGCTGTCTGTGGCATGTAAATCTCCAGATTGGACAGGTTTCCAATAATCCGCTTTTAGATATTGAGTTAATATAGCGGAACAGACAGTTTTGCCAATTTCTGTTCCAATTCCCGTTACAAAAATCTGTTCTTTCATATTGTTTTTTATTTTAATTCTATCTGGTTAGGGACTCAAAACGAGTATTTTGATATGTTTCTTTCTCTATAAGTCAAGACTCGATTTTATGCTTTGTGTTAGCAAGAGAATATCGTTTTTCTGATTAAATGTGTGTAGGCAAATACGTAAACGTTCTGTTCCTAATTTTACTGTTGGTGAAAAAACAGCATAGGTTTGTAATCCCTTTTCAGATAGGGAGTTCTTTAAGTTCAACAACTGTTTGTTGTCAGGAACTATAAGCGATTGTATCGGACTATCTGTGCCTGATATTGTGGGTACCTGCTGTGTTCGGAATAGGCGAATGTTGTGCCTTAAATTTGAAGCTAAGGCAGGGTGATTGTCAAGAAATTCATATCCTATACGAATCTGTCTCCAGATAAGATCTGGAAGGGCTGTACTGTATATAAAGGGAGATCCAAAATTGATGAGGTAAGTTTTGATAAGTTTACTGCAGAGTAGTGCTGCCCCATGTGATCCCATAGCCTTACCATAAGTGATCAAAGTTGCAAATACGCTATTTTGTAAACCCAATTGATGGACAAGGCCATAGCCAAATACACCAAATGCATGTGCTTCATCGATGATGAGAGATGCTCCATATTTATCGGTCAATTTGGCGATTTCTGTTAAAGGGGCAAAATCTCCTTCCATAGAATATAGGCTTTCAACGGCCACAAAGCACAGTCCCCTGGCTCTTTTTAACTTGGCTTCTAGATCTTCAAGATTATTATGTCTAAATTTCCATTTTATAGCTTTAGACATAACACAGCCGTCGTGTACAGAACGGTGTATATACTCATCTACAATAATGGTGTCTTGCCGCTGCGGTAGACAAGAGAATAAAGTGAGGTTGGCCGCATATCCCGATGCGAATAGTAAAGCTGATTCGGTACGATGCTTTTGTGCGAGAATGGATTCTGTTTCATGCACCTCTGCCGAGTGACCTCTGATGAGTCTTGAACCAGTGCTACCCGCAAGTATTTTGGGGTCTGACTGTATGGTTTCTAACAGCATCTTATGAAAAACTTTATTTCTAGCCACGCCCAAATAGTCATTACTCAGGAAATCGGTCTCACTGGCATTTATGCTGAGCTTTCGAAGTGATGTGGACTCTTTTCTTTGCAATAACCGTTTCTCCCATGTACTGTACATCGTCGGACATTAGTTTAATTGACTTGCTATTGCGCTGATCCATTCCGTATGTAAGGCTCGCTCTATATCCTGTACATTGTTGGCATACTGCTCCCATTGAGGAGAAAACTGCGCCAGTTGATCAATCATTTCCTCCAGATGCCCTTCCTCTTCAAGAATTATAGATTTGACCATAACCTTGCTTTTCATTGTATCAAGCGTATGCTGGTATATGGGATATAGCTCGTCGGCACGGACCTCAATGGCGTAAGTAACAAATAGGTAAGCGGCATGCTTAAGAGCTGCGCCGCTAAGATTAAAAGTTTCTTTGAGGTAGCGGCAAGATTTAATATCCAATTGATGCAGGTATTGTTTTGTGTATACTGGAGCGATTAAATATTTATCCTCATAGGTCGAGCAGATGGCTGTTCCAAGTTTACCGATCTGTTTTTTCAGGTAATAAGCGTGCCTATGCTCCTCTGCCGCATGTTTTAGCTGTATGATACTAACTTCTGTAGGATGTTCACATTGCGATATTTTCCTAGCGCCAGCGTTTTCCATAAAAGAAGTGTATTCAACCATCTGGCATGCAGTTCATCTTGCTGCACTATACAACGAAGCACATTTTGAATATCCATAGCTTTAAATTTTGAAACAAAGGTATTGTCCCGCATGAAGCTCATCGTGTACCAGTTTTCATATTTTGCCTAGTCCGGTAACGTTTTCACAGTAAGTTTTTACATTTCTAGATTGTATTTTTCTTTCTTTTTTAATGTACTGTAGGCTGTAAACTATTCTATAATAACATTAATACCGGCCATTTTAGCTTTATATTTGATCTTTTCAATAAGGCCGTAATAGCTCCAGTTGCGGAGTAAGAATTCATCCTCCTTGGCGATCTCCTCTTTGTTGGATTGATTGACTAGAAGAAGTGTTCCTGCCTGAGATTTGATACAGATATCAATGAGTCTTCTGCTATAGAGATGTAGTCTACTATCAACATAATTCTTTTCTTTCTGATTATAATGATCTAGACTTTTGAGTTTTCTTTTACGGCCATTGCCACCTCTATTATAAGTTATGGCTCTTTGTAGTCTATGTCTTGCCGCTTGAATAGCAATACGACGGTATAAAAACTCTTCTTTTGTCCCGATTTGGTAGCAATCATTATCTATACTCACTGAAATAGGATGTTCAATAGATAGCGATGCTTCTGCAATAAGATGCTCCTGCAGAACATGGTCTTTTTGGGGCATTTTTAATGATAATAGAAGAAATATTTTACCTTTTATAACCTTTATAGCGCTAGAACAAGCCTTAATCTGCCCGACCAGTACCCTTTGTAACAGTATGCGTTTATCAGACCTATCTTTACCAAGATAAGTTCGAAAAGGAAGTTTAAATAAAGAAATTTTAAAATCTCGCCCTTGTTCATCATTACTTAATTTCATAGATTTTGAAGAAAAAGGAATAGGAATATCTTTTTTGTAAGTTCTTAACGAGCGCTCTCCCTTCCAGTAAGCTTTACGATCCGATTGAAAATTTTTGTATAATGTTGTATTGAGCGTAGATAAGATATCGGTCGGTATTTCGCCTTTAAAATAAGCTGAAAGAAGCCGATAGGTAGTATTCATTCTTGATGTATTCAATATTCCTTCTTCATCGGTATTACGGTCTGCTAATTTTACTTTCACTTCAGTAGTTAGATAAATGAGATCTTTTAAGCTATCCTGCAGAAATTGATGGGAGAGTACAATATTGGATGCTCTAAATATTATATTTTGCCAATCGAATAGCCTATCGTAATATGTGGCTCTTTTCTTTTTATCATCACAATCGATATAAATCTGTATTTTCCGGGTTAAAATAGTTGTGTTGTTTTCCATAACAAAGTGGTTTTAAGCAGTTTTCTTGCGGGGTTTTATTTTACTGTGTGCCTCGATAAATATTTTTTTGACAGCTGTAGTGTTTAAATGCAATTGCTTTGATATTTGTTCAAAAGAGAATTGCAATTCATAGCGCATGCGGAAAATTTCTACCTGTTCGTCTGTAAGTTCTACTTGTGCAACAATCTTTTTATTTGAGATTGCCTTATTTATTTTTTCATAACTATTTAAAATTGAACGAAGAACTTCAATCGTCTTTTCTACTTTTAAACTCACTTCATAGTCCGATATTCCGCCTAAGTAATAGGCAATACGCTCATAATTGAAGCTGTACTGAAGACTGAGTCTGATGAATAGTTGGTGTTCGAGGTTTAAAAATGGCAGTATTTTGTTGAGTTTATCTAATTGATGCTGCTTTTCATTGTCTAATTTATCAAGATAAACTAAGTCTTCATGAGCGTCATCATCTTCTTCATATCCAGCAAGAAATTCCTGATAATTTTCTATAGAATCTAATTGAAGGAGGCTACGGTGAAAGCGGCTCCGGGGGTTACTATAAAAAATATGAATAGCCTTTTTAATTTGCATTTTTAGGAAATGTAAAAGATCTTCTTCAGAATGAATATTTTCCCGAGATAGCCATAACCTTAAGAAAGCTTCATGTGCAATACTAGCTGCAATACAGGTGTCTTGTGTCGCACGGTTAGAGCGGAGGTAGAAATACGGATAAAACTTCTCATAGAAATAATTTAATCCTGCTTCAATCCCTTTGTTGAGTTGGATAAGTTGTTTTTTAGTGTTTTTTTGACTGTAAAGTTTGCTCATATTTCGTTTTATTTAGCGGGTAAACTTTTGAAACAACTTCGTGCAGCTTCTTTTCTGGCGATTTTAACCATGAAGCTGCCTAAGTTGAAAGATTTATGAATAGAACTTATTGGTATTGACGGTAATATTGTTTTAGTCGTTTTGCGATTTTCTTAAAAGAATTTGTGAAGACCTTATCATGTTGAAAGCGTTCGTGAAAAGATGTTTTAACTCAAAATTCAATATTGTATAAACGCTCCAAGAAGATATTAATGAATAAACCGGTTCAAATTTAGTGTAATGGCAGACCTTCAATTGTATATCCCTAGCAACATGTAGCTTTATCTTCGTTGAATAATTTAATTCTTGGTAGGTATTTAGTGAGCGACAAGTGTCCTCACCCTACGGCTGTACAAGCAGCCTCGATAAATATTTTAATAGCTGATTCGTATATATAACCTGCTTATAAGCTGATATTCTTACCTCATAATTATAAATAGTGCATGATTGTATATACGTAGTAATTTATTCATTTTGTTAGTCCAGCTTATTGTTTATACATAACCAATAGTCTTGTGTTCAGGAGCTAATGATTGAGTTAACCTCAATATATGGGTAGAGAAAAGATGTTAATCATTATAAAAAGCGGATGAGTAACCCATAAAGATTGTTAACCCATTATTGTTCTAGCAAGTTACAGTTGATACAGATTGTAAAGCTTGAAAAAAATAAATTGGAAAGTATTTAGTGAGTAGTTTAAACCCTCACCCTACGGCTTTACAAGAAGCCTCATTTTGTCTTTAATATCTATTTTATTATGGAAGTGATTTCGCAGTGCTTCTATAGGGCTGTTTTTATAAAGGTTATTTACAGCTATAGATTTTAAGTCTCCTTATCTTAGTAAGAACCTAATTGTGTACTACTTTTATTTTTTATCTTTAAAATACTTCGTATGCAATAAAAAGAGCAGCTTTCTCCATATTGTAATCCAACTGTAGTAAGAGCTTTTGCATGTAATTTTATAGTCCTTTGCTGTATGTACAATTCAGTTTACAAAGTTGACGAACAAAGGTTATTGCAAGTTTTTTGTAGACCATGTACTTAATGAGCAGCATTTGCTCTCATCTTGCGGTTTCACAAGGAACCTCTTCTCTCGGGCTACTAAAGGAGTGTAGGTCGTGAGCGTAATGTTTACCAAGGTAGATGATGGGTACGTAAACTTATGATATCTGTCTAAATCTATTATTAAATTATAATGTGCCCTTTAAAAGGAATAATAAGAAAAATTAATTTCTAATCTTAATGAACCCTTAGGATAAATAAACATAAACATAGTTGTGTATCACTTAATAATTAGGGACAACAAACAAGACCAAATATGAGAAGATCCCTAACCATCTATTAACCAAGTATGACTTTGGAAAACAGAAATTGGCAACATATTATTAATATCTTTTTTTAATGAAGAAAAAATACAAAGTTGTTTTCAGTGTATTTGGCGAGTGGAACTATCCCTTGCCTTACGGCTTCACAAGAAGCCTCTTTTTTATCAATACCAATAAGTCAAAGAACAAAAACGTGAATATATCGCTGTGCTGATATCACCTTAGAACATTTAATTTTTGAGAATCCTAGGTTTTGATGAATATTTCATATCGATCATAATTGGTTACATATACCATAGGACGAAAGGTAATTTCTCCCTTATATACACAAAAGTAATATTATAAAAGGAATTGCGCAAATTAAATCATCTTTTTATTTGTATTTATTTTGCGCAAATATTTACTCTATTTGTTACGTGTCAAGAATAAATGAAGATATTATCCTGAATATTGGTCAAAAATTTCGAGAGCGTCGAGATGAATTAGATTTTACGCAAAGGGACGTTGCACATATGACTGACCTTACCATTAATACCATTGCTGCGGTAGAAAAGGGAAAAGGTACGACTATGTATAACTTCTTGCTAATTTGCCGCGCACTGAATATCCAGCCCAGAACATTGTTTGAGAAGAACATGGATCTGACGCCACTATATAAAATCGAACCTGAATCTAAACGACGTATAGAAACAACACAAAGGTTGGATCATTTAGTTTATCACTCGGATTTTTTTAATACACCTAAACGTGTGGCGGAGGTATTGGCAGAATTGAATTTGGATAAAAACGATAGCAATAAATTTTCCGTTTATTTAACGGGATATTGTAAAGAGCATGTGTTAGAATATAGAAAAGAAGGAAATTTTAAGCTATATAAGAAAAAGACGAATAAAATATAGAAAACACACAAAGCTGATACTTCCTGAGTAATTTGGCTGATTGAGGCTCGCGATTAAAACGGCAGTTTGAGTTCATGTCTATATTTGTTATCGAATTCATATACTTCATTTATGGATTTTCAATTTGATAATGAATGTCTTAAAAAGATTATATTAATATATCTTGTTTTTTCATTTTTATGTTTGATATAAAAAAATCTAAGTTACATTTGAGTATAGACTTGACTTTGTAGCTCAGCTGGTAGAGCAATTGACTCTTAATCAATGGGTCGAGGGTTCGAGCCCCTCCGAGGTCACCTCCTGTAAAAAGCCATTTTTCTTTATGAAAAGTGGCTTTTTTATTCTTCGCGACTTTTGATACTTGAGATTGATTCGTTTTTTTTATCCTCAAAATGATTTGTTTTACATTTTTTGCAATTCATATGTAACTTGGACATTTGTGATTGAATCAATCATCCTGTTAAAATCGTTTTTTCGGCTAATTTAAGACCTCTAGTAATCAATTAACTACAAAATTTTGGTGGTTTCATCGATTAAAAGTCATTACTAAACGTTCATTAATCTAAATTTATTAGCCATTTTCGCCCTAAAATTAATACTTACTATATTTTAGGATGATTAAAAAAACCAGAACTACAAAGACCAAATTTTTAAAGAAGGTAGTTTATTTTATTATAACATTTTTGGTTGTATACGCATGTCGTAAAAACCAGATCAGAATAGATCAGAACGCTGTACACTTTACAGCAACGATCGTTGAAGAGAATCAAAATAGAGCAATAGGTACTACATGGCAAAAAGGAGATGAGATCGGTATATTTATGATCGAGTCAGGAATGCCATTATCGACTAGTTCCATTGTCAACGGTACTAATAATCATATTTTTTTATAAACGGATCAATATTTCAAACTACAGATGAACTTTTCTTACCTGAAAAATCGGTAGATTTTATTGCTTATTATCCTTTTAAAATAATTAGCGATTATCAATATGTACTTGATATAACGGATCAGTCTAATCAGGCGAAAATAGATCTCATGTACGCAAAAAATGCAAAGGCAATCAATAAAGGGAACAATAATATTCCACTTATATTTGAACGTCAATTATCAAAAATATCCATTAAATTAACGGTAGCCAATATAGATGAACACGGGTATGAAGAGATGAAAGTCGTAATGCCGAAACTAAACACGCTTGGCTCCTTTGATCTGGTAACAGGCAAGTTAGCAGTTAACAAGGACAGCCAGAAAGATATTGAGGGAAAAGTCATAAACAACCATGATGGGACTGCTTTGTCGAATTCTTCCTTTCCAGGAGAAATATTACTGGAAAAACCATACAGTTTTTAACTTCAGACAACACGAAGTTTACTTGGAAGCTACCAAAAGTAAATAAACTGAAAAGAGCGAATCATTATTCTTTTGATGTAAAAATTGATAACGGTATTTCTGATGGAGGCATTGTCGCAACGCAACCTTACTTAGAAATTCCAGGAATAACGAAGTTGAAAAAGGACGAGGTTTTTATTCAGCACTTTTTACCTGATGATCCGAAACGCCGTAATTATACCATGCTGTACGATAAGGTAAAAAAATGGCCTATTGGGTTGCCTACCCGTTGCACAGTAGTTATCTCGGTAATGCCAAACGTACCGATGACTGGCAATACGACCCGGCTATAGCAATGGAGTTTCAGCCCACTTTATTTAAAGGTTTTGGTACTTCAGGTTACGATAGAGGGCATCAGTTGCCTAGTGCGGACAGAAATTTTAATAATGCTCAGAATAAGACTACGTTTTACTTTTCAAATATGACCGCACAGGCATCTAAACTGAATCAGGGTGTCTGGGCAAACCTAGAAAATAAAGTGCGGACATGGACGGCACAATGTGATACGCTATATGTGGTAACAGGAGCGATGCCAAATACAAAATCTAACACAGCGATTGAATATATCATCGATAATAAAAACATAGAAATCGCCAGACCCAAGTATTATTTTAAAGCGCTAGCAATGAAAAAGGGAAAGAATTATTATACCATTGCCTATAAGATGGACAATGAAACACCAAGTTCTAACAAGTTTGAAAAGTATCAAATGACAGTAAGCGAATTAGAGAAAGTGACAGGATTTAATTTGTTCCCGGATTTAAATACAACGCAAAAACAAAGTATTGATGCAAACATTTGGAGATAAATCTTACCATTCATTGCATTGTAAAAAACACACAAGACATTGAACAGCACCATATATATTGGTGAGTTGTTTGTTAGAAGATTGCTTTTAAAAGAAGTATCAGGGGGACCTAGGCAAAATTAAGCTCAGATTCCCATTCTTTTTTAATGATAAAACCAAACGATTTTACACATTAATTGTTTTGGAGGTACTGATTAATGGTTATACTTTGTATTTTAGCTAGATGAATATAAAAGGATTTGCTTTCATTCTTATTGGGGTATTGTCCTGTCTAAGTGTGGCAGCGCAAAAGAACCCATTACCGGCACATAACAATTGGATATTTGGACCTTCTATTGGTTATCAATATCAGAGCGGAAGTTTTTTGAAAGCATCTGCCTGGGGGTTATTTGCACCAAATGAGTCGCAGTATATGAAAATTGATGCTGGTGCAAATTTCACTTGGATGGGCGGTAAAACAACCGTAATTCCCGAGGTGGGATTTACTTATTATGTCAATGATTTTGTTCTATTACCTTTTGTCAAAGCCGAATTGACCCCGTATACGGTAACGCCAAAAGTTGGTCTCAGTCTTTTCTCTCTCATTGATCTGGGAGTAGGTTATGGGTTTGATATTAATACCAAGAAAGATTTTAAACAAATTAAAGGAGTGAATTTATCCTTAGGAGTCAATATTCCTTTAAACTTTCATTTATATTAGACTCTATGAGAAGAAGTATTGTTGTTAAATTGATCTGTCTTGTGCTATTTAGCTTCAGTATGCAGGTAAAAGCTCAAGGGATCTTATATGGTCCTACAATTAGTTATCAATATCAAAAAGGAAGTGCTGTAAAAACAGGAGGGTATTTTGCATTTGCTTTTCTCGGTGAAAATATTTTAAAAACAGATGTTACCGCTAATTTTACATGGACACAGAAAAAGTTTGCAGTAATTCCTGAGCTGGCGCTGTCTTTCTATCCTGAATCCTGGGTAGTTGCTCCTTTTGTACGGACAGAATTCACTCCATATACCTTTACACCAAAAGTAGGTGTTACAATGGCCACTCTTTTGGACTTGGATTTTGGATATGGATTTTCAATCGCTGACAAGCAGGATTATCGTCCACTGAAGGGTTTTACGATTTCGCTCAGATTTAATATTCCGCTCAACTACAAACTCAATATGTAGTGTTTTTTGTTATTTGAGATAACAACCTATTATTTATAACAGAGTCTATTTCCCGGTAATTTTAAAGTGTAATATTGATAATGAAAGATTTTACCCATTTGCATCAGCCAACAGGTCGACTGATCAGTGATGAAGAAAGGACGTATCTCTTTTTTGGCGGAACTTCCTATCTGGGCTTATTGGTTAATGAGGCTTATATCGATGTATATAAACAAGGAATTTCTATTTATGGACTGAATAACGGAACCTCCCGTAATAATAATATTCAGCTTGGTATTTTTGATATTGCTGAGGAGGCTGCAGCTTTACGATTTGGCTTTGAAGATGCGATGATAGTTTCAAGTGGTTATTTGGCGGCACAATTGGTTGTGAGGGAACTTGCTTTACAAGGAACACTTCTATATGCTCCCAATAGTCATCCAGCATTGTGGTTTGATGTCAATCCAGGAGTGAGTGGTCTTATGGCTTCTTGGCTGGAGGATGTGGTAAAGCATATCAATGCCTCTAAAGAAGATTCTTTCGTAATTGTGAGTAATGCACTGGATAATTTAACACCCCAGCACTACGATTTTAGTCCATTACTAAAAATAGATCCCAATAAAAGGATCGTGCTTTTAGTCGATGACTCGCACGGAATCGGGGTGGTTCGCAAAAATAAAGTTTCTACGGAATTGTCTATGTTTGATAATACAGGAATTGATGTCGTAGTGGTTGCATCTTTGGCAAAAGGAATGGGAACAGATGCGGGTATCATCTTGTCATCCAATAAGTGGATTCAAAGGTTTCGCAAGTCATCTTTTTTTACTGGAGCCTCCCCTGCTTCTCCCGCTTTCATGTACGCTTTTACAAATTCACAGGAAATATATTCGGATGAATTCAATAAACTCCAACAGAATATCAAGCTATTAAGCGATTTAATCGGCAATAACCTAAGTCATATTCCTAATTTTCCTGTTTTCAGCTCCACGAACCCTGAACTTTATCAAAAATTAGTAAAAGAGGGATTTTTGATTTCAAGTTTTCCTTATCCTTTGGAAACAGATCCACCATTAAACAGAATTGTGCTGAGCAGTCTTCATAATGCCGAAGATTTAAAAAAAATAGCACAGGTAATTTGTGATTAAAATTTAAGTCATAGGCTTATCATTTGTTTCACGTGAAATGATAAAAATAAAATTAAAGGTTTGATTTTCAGTAATAAAGTGTATTTTTGTGCTTCTTTGAAAAATGAGTTTAGCGATGCAATATGGCTAAGCTGTTGTAAATGATCTCTTTTGGAATAATTTTAAAATAAAAAAATGTTTAAATTATTTCCAAACGTCATTTTAAAGAGATACTTTGCAACCCCAAAGTATATTTGGTTAAAGGTTGAGAAATAAATAATTACAGTAAAATTGATATGACTAAAGCAGAAATTATTGCAGAAATCTCTAACAAAACAGGCTTAGAGAAGGTAGATGTTCAAGAGACCGTTGAGGCATTCTTCAAAGTGGTTAAAAACGCAATGGTGGGTGGAGAAAATGTATACGTAAGAGGTTTTGGTAGCTTTGTTGTTAAAAAAAGAGCTGAAAAAACTGCTAGAAACATTTCTAAAAACACAGCGATCATCATCCCTGAACATTTCGTTCCTAGTTTCAAACCGGCAAAAGTATTTGTTGAGAAAGTAAAAAACGGCAATAAATAATCTTAAAAACAGATTAAAAATGGCAAAAACCAAACAGATTATAGTAGTAGGCGTGGTTGCAGCATTAGTTGCGGTACTATTGGCACAACCTATCAAAGGTTTGGTGAACGAGAAAGAAGAATCTGCTCAAACGGAGCAATCTTCTTCCGAAATTAATTTGGAAAACATATCGTTAATGACAAAACAAGGATTAGATGCAAATTTAATCAAAGATATTTCCGATATTGAGACCCAAATTGCAAAGGCATCTGGAGAAGAAAAGATTTCTTTACTTCAAAAGTTGGCTGTAAAGTGGGATGATTTGGCGAAGCCAGCTCCGCAAGGATTCATTTATGAAGAAATGGCTAAAATTTCTCCAAAATATGAATACTGGTTGAAAGCGGGTAACTCTTATCGTACTGCTTACACAAATTTACAAGACTCTACTTTAGCTCAGGCTTTAACACAAAATGCAATTCGTTCTTACGAAGCTGCGTTGAAATTAAATACTGCTAGTTTAGAAGCGAAAACAGGATTAGGAGCTGCTATGGTTTCGGGTACTAATAACCCGATGGCAGGAATTGCTTTACTTCGTGAAGTGGTTCAAGCAGATCCAAAAAATGTAGAAGCAAACAAAACTTTGGGATTGTTTTCATTACAATCTCGCCAGTTTGATAAAGCGATTGATCGTTTCAAAACAGTTATTGAATTGAAACCAGATGCGGAATCTTACTTTTATTTAGCCACAGGCTATGAAAATATTGGGATGAAAAGTGAGGCGGTTGCTGCTTTTAAACAAAGTAAACAACTAGCTGCTGACCCTTCCCTTTCACAATTTATCGATCGCAAGATCGCTGAGTTGAGTAAGTAATTAATTTAGTTTATAATCATTTAAAAAAAATTAGCTATGCCAAGCGGAAAAAAAAGAAAAAGACACAAAATGGCTACTCACAAACGTAAAAAACGTTTAAGAAAAAATAGACACAAGAAAAAATAGTCTTTCTTGTATAAGACTCCAATAGGTTGTTGAGACATGAAAATAACGCAATAATCGCATTGAAGTTTGATGATCTACACGTAATTTATTACGTGTAGATTGTTTTTTTTATAAAAAAACGTTCTTTAAGGTTTAATCAGATACAACAAAGTTAGCAGGGTATGCTAATTTGTATCGTAAATATGTAGCTGTTGGTAAAGGAATTAATTATCGATTCTACTCCTGAAAAAGGAGTTACTATTGCTTTGCTACAGGATAAGCAGCTTGTTGAACTAAATAGGGAAACGGTTAACAATAATTTTTCAGTTGGAGATATTTATCTTGGGCGAATCAAAAAAATTATGCCGGGATTAAATGCAGCATTTGTAGACGTAGGATACGAAAAAGATGCTTTTCTCCACTATTTGGACTTAGGTCCTCAGGTTCAATCTTTGCTAAAACTTACTCGAATAGTAAAGAATGGCAGTTATCAAGAGAAACTGCTAAATAGTTTAAAACTTGAAAAGGACATCGATAAGGCCGGTAAGATATCTGATATCTTAAGCAAAAACATGCTTTTACCAGTTCAAATCGCAAAAGAACCAATATCAACAAAAGGACCTCGATTGAGCTCCGATCTATCTATTGCAGGTAGATTTGTCGTACTGGTACCTTTTTCAAGCGCGGTTTCCATATCCAAACGAATCAAAGGAAGTAATGAGCGGACACGTCTCAAGAAGATTGTCGAAGGAATAAAACCTCCTAATTTTGGAGTTATTATCCGAACGGTGTCTGAAGGTAAAGGCGTAGACGAACTACAAAAGGATTTATTGGATCTAATCTCTAAGTGGGAAATATTTACCAAGCGACTTCGGACAGCAGAACCTCCTCAAAAAGTATTGGGTGAAATGGATAGAGCTTCTACCATCTTACGCGATTTATTAACAGATGAATTTACACATATTCATGTAAATGATCCTGTGATATATGAAGAGACAAAATCTTATGTCCAAGATATCTCTCCTGATCTAGAAAAAATTGTAAAACTTTATAAACATAAAGAACCAATTTTTGACCATTTTGGGGTTGAGAAACAAATCAAAGCTGCTTTTGGAAAAACTGTTACATTACAAGGTGGTGCTTATCTCGTAATCGAGCATACTGAAGCACTTCACGTCGTTGATGTTAATAGTGGTAATCGTTCTGCTAATAAAGAGAACCAAGAGGATAATGCGCTCCTGGTTAATATGGAAGCAGCAAAAGAAATTGCGCGTCAATTGCGCTTAAGAGATATGGGCGGGATCGTTGTTGTCGATTTTATCGATATGCATAAACCTACTCATCGCAAAGAGCTGTACAGCTTCTTGAAAGAATGTATGGCCACGGATCGTGCGAGACACACAATCTTGCCTCCAAGTAAATTTGGATTGGTGCAGATTACGCGTCAACGTGTTAGACCAGAAATGAATATCGTTACAAATGAGAAATGTCCCGCTTGTGATGGTACTGGTGAGATCCGGTCAAGTATTGTCCTGATGGATGATATTGAAAATAATTTAAGTTTTATTCTTCAAGAACAAAATGAAAAAGGAATATCACTATGTGTACATCCTTATATAGCCGCTTTTATTAAATCTGGCTTTATTTCAAAAAGAATAAAATGGTTTTTGAAGTTTCAAAAATGGATCAAAGTTGTTCCGGTTACTTCATATTATTTAACGGAATTCCATTTCTTTAATGCTAAAGACGAGGAAATCAAGTTATAATCGAAAGAAATTAAAAAGGGTTGATCCATCTGGTCAACCCTTTTTCTGTTTATAAACTCTGATACTTTTAATCCAACCAATTGATGACAATGCCATCTTTTTCCATCTTACGGAAATAAGTCATCTGCCTTTTTGCATAGCGATGAATTTCTGTTTCCAATTTTTTATAGAACTCTTCGTAGTTTAATTCGCCTAATAGGTATTTAGATATATATTTATATTCCAGACCATAATATTGCAGTTCTGTATGACTAACACCAGATTCCAATAATGCCTGTACCTCTAAAATAAGTCCTGCCTCTATTCTTTGATCCAGTCTTTTGGAGATCTTTTTTCTTCTTGTTGATACATCAGGATTTAAGCCTATTACAAGGGAATCTAAACTTTCATTACTAAGTATCATTTCTGGATTATTCTTAAGCCATTCTAAAATTTCTATCCCGCGAATGATTCTCTTTTTAGTGGATAAATCAATAAATAGATCATTGGGTTTGTT
Organism: Sphingobacterium sp. IITKGP-BTPF85; assembly: GCF_001006065.1. Classification (NCBI taxonomy): domain Bacteria; kingdom Pseudomonadati; phylum Bacteroidota; class Sphingobacteriia; order Sphingobacteriales; family Sphingobacteriaceae; genus Sphingobacterium; species Sphingobacterium sp. IITKGP-BTPF85. The sequence goes on along the minus strand of NZ_ASZT02000009.1, from coordinate 962 downwards.
ATACTTGGCTAATCTATCGATAAGTTCATCCTTTTCAAATTGATATAGAGCCTCTTTAAAACCAGGTTGACTAGGAATTTTAACATATTTACTGCCTTGAATAACACTTTGAATGTAGAGCCCAGTGCCCCCGGAAAGTATGATACGTTTTTTTTGTAGCAATAGGGATTGATAGATTTGTTGGAAATCTTCGATAAATTGTCCTAGATGATATTTTTCTCCTGGATCACAGATGTTGATGAGATGATAAGGAACATCGCCGTATTCGGGTAGATCTTTACCAGTACCTATATCCATTTGACGATAGACCTGGCGGGAATCTGCACTGATAATTTCGGCACCGATTTCTTTTGCTATTTTGACTGCTAGAGCTGTTTTCCCAGAAGCTGTAGGGCCTAAAATAACGATGACTTTCTCCCTTGGCAAAGATGAGATTGCCAAAGAAGAAAGTAATGTTTGTTGTTTAGTTATCACACAACAAATTTAGTCCATTTTTCAGAACCATTGTTGTTGTTGACAACATTTTCTATAAAAGCCATGCCGCGTACACCTTCGTGTACTTGAGGGAAATCCAACATTTCTGCCGTTGGTGTCTTACCTTCTAATTTCGCAGATACAGTTTGAGCAAAATTGCGGTAAATATTACCAAATGACTCTAATAGACCTTCTGGATGCCCAGATGGGATACGCGTATTGTGTGTTGCAAATGAACTGAACTGATTTGGAGCATTGTACGCATTTCCGGTACGGAATACTTGACGAGGTTCGCCTAACATTTTGATTGTTAAGTTATTCGGATCTTCGTTAGCCCATTCTAACCCGCCATTTTCACCATAAATACGAATGCGTAAAGCATTCTCTTCTCCGGCTGCTACTTGTGAAGCCCAAAGCATTCCTTTTGCTCCTTCTTCAAAACGCAATAAAACAGAACCGTCATCATCTAGATGTCTTCCCTCGACGAA
>NZ_ASZT02000008.1:0-72132 GCF_001006065.1 Sphingobacterium sp. IITKGP-BTPF85 | reverse complement strand
TTTTACAGTATCAATGGCAAAAGAACCTGAGAGAACGTAAAACCACCGCTGCTCAATGCGATGAGCTCTCCATCCTCTAACTAACGTTAAATCTAAGTTCTTAATGATATAAAATCTTTTAACCAAAGACATTTCAAAATCATTCACAAATCGAATTTGACCTCTGCCATCCTTGGCTATTCCACCCTTTATAAAATCAATCATAATAAAATATTAGTATGGATATTGCATTACGTCCTCACCAAAAACTTCCTTTCTGATGAGCGGTAATGTTGAAATTAATTTTTTAAGCCCTTCAACACCTTGTTGCTCCGTATTGTGGGAATGATAATCTTCAATCTTAGATACATCTTGCTCACCTTCCGAGAAATACTTCGCATAGTTTAAGTCTCTATTATCGGCTGGAACACGATAGAAATCACCCATATCCTCGGCTTTCATCATTTCTTCACGGGTACATAAAGTTTCATAAAGTTTTTCTCCATGACGTGTACCAATCACTTTAACAGGAACCTCCTTACCAGTCAATTCAATCAAAGCTTTAGCTAAATCGCCGATTGATCCTGCCGGAGCTTTGTTAACAAAAGGTCACCTGGATTAGCATGTTCAAAAGCAAATAATACCAAATCAACGGCATCTTCCAAGGACATAAAGAAGCGAGACATATTTGGATCCGTGATGGTAATAGGCTCACCTTTCTGAATCTGATTAAGGAACAAAGGGATAACAGATCCTCGTGAAGCCATCACATTTCCATAACGAGTCAAACAAACAACAGTTTCTGTCAAATTACGTGCCTCAGCAACGGCAACTTTCTCCATCATAGCTTTAGAAATACCCATTGCATTAATTGGGTAAGCAGCTTTATCTGTTGATAAACAAATTACTTTTTTACGCCATTTGAAGCCGCTGCACGTATAACATTTTGTGTTCCCTCCACATTCGTCTTAACAGCCTGCATAGGAAAAAATTCACATGAAGGAACCTGTTTTAAAGCAGCTGCATGAAAAACGTAATCAACACCTCTTGTTGCTGGTTCAACGGATGTATAGTCACGCACATCTCCAATATAATACTTAATTTTATCGTTTCGATATAAGTTCCGCATATCGTCCTGCTTTTTCTCGTCGCGAGAAATCCGTATTTCTTTAAAATGCTCTGTTTGCAAGAAACGGTTCAATACCGCAGTTCCAAATGAACCGGTACCACCGGTTATTAATAGGGTTTTATCTTTTATTTGCATAACTAAAATTTAAACAACTTTGACACTGACTTTAAATATATATATGGAATAGCATAAAGTAATATTGCTATTTGATTCTGTCTTTTTTCATTGGTAACATTATGTTTAATGATATTTTTAAAAATTTTATCTAAATAAAACGCTAAAAAAAACCTATAATCACCACAATGTAATCACATTTTCTTTTAAATAAATATTTGGAAGAGGTCAAAAACTTATAATTTTGCGCTTTTGCTTCTAATTGAAGCTTTGCATTATATGCGGCATTACTTCCTCTAATTCTAACCTTTGTGGAATATAAATCTAAATGTGCCAATTCATATTTTTCGGCAAGCCTAAACCATAAATACGAATCTTCCCCTGCTTGATAAACTGTTGAAAACCTGATAGATTTGTCATTAATGAACACTTCCCTTTTCACCATTACACAGGGAGTTGCAATAGGGCATGTTATAAACATAGTAGGTATAATATTTCCAGATAACTTCGTATTTACTGTATCAATTCTATTGGGCTCTTCCTCGTAGAACTTCTGATAATTGGTATGACTCCAAATCGATCCATGAGCAAGCATATAATTTAGCTGTTTGTGAATTTTATTAGGCTCCCATATATCATCAGAATCTAAAAAAGCAATGTAGTCGCCGCTAGCTCTTTCTATGCCAAGATTTCTGGCGGCTCCAGCACCTCCATTTGGAATATCTATAAATTTGTATTCTAAAAAACTTTCTTTTATTAAGTCTATATTTACCTCTGAACCATCGTTAATTATAATAACTTCTAAGTTGGAATATTTTTGATTTTTCACACTTTCTAAAGCTTCTAGTAACCAATCCTTGTGCTTATAAAAAGGGATAATTACGCTTACTAAAGGCAAAAATTTATTTTGATCCTTTATTGAGATAAAATTCATCTTGTAACATTGTTATTATTAGACAGTACTTCTTTAGGTAATTTTTGAGCTGTTCTACTTGATATAGTAATATTGTTATTATTTAAGGATTCACCAAGATAGCTAATCACACGAATATCACTATCCTTAGAAGTCCCCAGCACATTAAAATAAAAATTGTTATTTTCAGTACTATTTTTTAAGTTAAAATCTTCGTTAATAGTACCAACCACTCCTATTATTACTTTATTTCCTACCTCACCAACATTTCCACTCATAGAAACTCTAGTATATTTAGAGTATCCTGACATAAAACCAAAAACCCTACCATCTTTTGAACTCCAAATCTTATTTTGATGATTTCTTAAAACTTGTTTATAGGTCTGACTTCTATCACAAAGAAATGTAAATTTCCCCCCAACAACTCTCACAAAATTAACATATTGTTGACAATTGTTAAGTGAAGCCTTAATGTTAATATCCAATAAGGCATTTGAAGGAATATTTTTAGTAGCCTTTCCAAACTCTATTGAAACACCTTGAAAGGCCTTACTTATTTTTATATCTATATCCAACTTAAAACTTCGATAATACTCCATCATGTCAGAAATGTGATTCGTATCCATTCTAAATCCATATGCACAATTTTCAACAATAATATTTTTTGCAATAATAGTTCCTTTATACGCTTTTGAATTAGCAGAATTTTGTACTGTTAAACCTTTACCTCCATCTATCCAATATCCTTTATCAACACCAGGAAGATCATGAATATATATATTTTCCAAAGTTATATTATCAAATCCATTCGTTATTGAAACCCCGTTAGATCCAGAACTATTATGCTCTTTAACTGTAGCCGTTATCTCTAGGTTTCTAAATGTAATATTTTTAATTTTATTCAACTGAAGAACATCTGCTCCATTTTTCGATGAGGTTTTCAGAACTGTTCCTTTCTCTCCATAGATTACTATGCCAGAGCAATCCAGTAAGTCTTCTCCTTTTAAATTTTCGGACATTCTGAAGGGAAAATTTCTATTTCCAACATCATAAGTACCTCTAGGAAAATATAAATTGACCTTTTTTTGATCGCATCTAAAAATAATTCATTTAATTTCAGCCACCTTTTATATTTATCTTGATCTGTTTCATTTATTTGGCTAGCGACGGATACACCTCTTTCATTAACATTAATATAGGGAACTCGACTTTGCGCTACACAAGTACTACCAAAGACAATAATCAAAAAGAAACAAATAAAATATAAATTCAAGAATAAAAGACGTCTCTTCATACTATTTCCCATTAATGGCTTTTTTTTATAAACATTACAACTCATTTTCAAAATTAAAATTATAAAAGTTCAGAAATCATGTTAATAATTTTACCTACTTGTAATTTTGGATTTTTATTTTCAAAAATAAATCTTTGTGCACCCCTACCGAACTTTTCTCTCTCGTCATTTGATAAAGCAACAACTTCTAATAATTTGTTCTTTAAAGCTATTACAGAACTATCTTCAGGAGTGAAAAAATAGGGATAATATTCTTCTGGAATACCAGCTAACTTATACATAACAACTGGCGTTCCAGAAGCTAAGTATTCCATCGTTTTCGAGGGAAATGAGAATTTAGTAAATTCCATATCATTTTTACGAGGATTGACAAGAACTGTGGCTTTTCTTTGCAGGATCAATACTTCTTCAGTGGAGATCTGCCCATAGTAATTTATCCGGCTATCCTTGGAAGCCGCAATTAACACTTCGCTTTTCCCTGCTCCCTCTCCACAAATCCACAAGTTAAAATTCTTATCAGAAATTAAAGAAAATGACTCTAGCAATTCAATTATTCCATATCTTACATCTAAGGTCCCTGTATAGAGTATAGTATTATTCGTTTCCTTTGATTGATCTTCAACAATCTGCTGATTATTGTAAATTCCTTCGATAACAATCCAAGGTTTACCCTTTACGTCGACATAATCTGTCATAAACTTAGAAATGAATACAAAGCAATCTATTTTATATAAATTCTCATTTATTACACCTTCAATGTAACCTAAATACAGTTTTATTTTTAAATTATTTAGATCTCCACCCATCATTCTAGGAAGGTCAGGGACTACAAGACAAACTTTATTATTATATTTCTTCGGTATGGCTTTAAGAAAATAATCAAACATACCATAAACCAGAATTATATTATCCTTATCATTTGGAATTTCTTTATTAATAATTTTATTTAGAGACCAAGTCTTAGAAAATGAATCAATCAACTTAAGATTAATAAAAGGAACTATTTGATAATCCGTACTTTTTTTCCCTTTATAAAAACCTTTTTATATTGAGGATAATTCACTAAGAAAGGAGCTGTGATCAATTTTGTTTCAATATCTGGAAATAATTTTAACCCAGCAATAATAGATTGCTGCAATGAATTTGCCGCATAGTGAATCATACCAGAACTATTTTGAATATATTCAGACATTTTGTCTTTTGGAAAAAATCCTCCTATAAAATTAACTTTCATATTATATAGTTTTAAATTGATTAACTTGATGATTTAATACTCAAATAAAAGTAAAGTGGTATCCATAGAAGAAATGCGATAATCATCTCAACTATAACATTATAAAATAGTGACATCAGCGGGATTTGTATTAAGAAAACCAGCAAAAATAAATTTTTAAGTTTGATTGTTTTATTTTTTGGCTTTACACGCGTAACAATTAAGAAATATATCAAACAAAAAATAAGACTTCCAAAAAGACCGTAGTCATAAATCGCATAGGCGGGGAATCCCAAGAAATTGTACGAATATTTCCCTGTCCATAATTTTCTTCTATATTCAAGTCTTGATTGGGTCTCACTTTGAGTAGAAATTATAGAATTGATTTTCTCAAAAGTCAGATTCCCATTAAATCCCTCTCCATCATAATGCTTTACAACTTCAATTCCATTAAGATAACCTTGTGATAAATAATCTAAGAAGCTATATATTAAGGGATCTTGTGTTATTGCCTCTGCGGGAATTTTTTCTTCATAAGATTTTGAGGCCGAATTATCTGATTGAAATCTTTATTGATATATCAATAAAATATATTAAAAGAATTCCCCCCATCACAAAAAAAGTCTTTTTCATCACTCTTTTTGAATTTTTAGAAATAGTTCCGTAAAAAGCATATAGTAACGCAACATATAAGAATAAGTATTGCACAACAACTGCTCTTGAAAAATAAGTTAGACCTAATAAAATGATATTTAATGACAAAATAAGACAAATGATAGCAAGCCTATTTTTATTTTTATGAAGATAATAAAAATGTAACGGGAGAAGGAAATAAGCAAAATTAGAAAAAACGATTGCAAAACTAAAGAATATTCTAGGAAAAGGTAAATTATTCTCAATAAAAGTATGATTTACACCAGCGACGTATTTAAATTCATTTACATTTTCAACCAATGTCTGAACAATAATAACAATTGTCAATAAAATAACAAAGCATATCACATTTACTAAAATTAAGAATCTTGTAATAAGATACAGTTTCTCTTGTTCTATTGACGCAATTTTTTCTATTCCTGAATAACTACGCCACGGTGAAATGATGAGATAAAGTAACAAAAGCATTATAAAAATAAAACTGTATTCTTCTATTGTTTCGATCTCTACCTCTACTCCCAAAAAGAAAGAACCAATTACAGAAACTAATTGAATAATAACAAAAATAAATGCCAAAGACCTTTTATTATAAAAAATAAAAAACTGTAGGACTAAAAATATTAAAAATAGAATCATTTCAAAATCAAATTTTATCAATCATAAATTTTAATAACCTGTCATTGATGTCCATTAATTTACATTTAGAGTTTTTCAATAAATTCAACGACATTTCGACCCCAGGTAATTTTAATAAAATAATACTACAATTAAAGACAACTGCTTCATAGAGAGAAGAAGAATAAATTCCAACAACAAATTCACATTTTTTCATAAGAGCATAAATAGATTCTTCATTTCTTACAAAATGAATATTTTTATGATCAACAAATTGGTCTTCTATACTTTTATTAAAATCTTCAGTTGGATGTATTTTATAAATAATTTTATATGAATCAAGTTCGCTGATATTATTCAGAATAAATCTCAAAATCTCTTTTGAACCATGAGGTTGAGAAATAATTAAAACAGATTTCGCGTCTCTCGAAATCGTTTTTGTACTTTCAATCATAAATTCCAAATGATAATTAGGAATTTCAAAAATGTTATCACTTTTTAAAGGAAGCTTTGCAAAAAACATTTCTACATTATTCCATTTATAAAAATGATTAGGGAAATATTCTAAACTTTCTTCTACTGTATAAGGATAATTCAAAATTACATCTTTGTCACTATTTAAACCATGTTGCAATTCATTTACAATAATATTATTTCTCTTTGCAGCAACAATTAGGCTTTGCTTATCATTAGATCCAACCAGAAAAATTTCCTTACTTTTCTTAATCTTGAACAAAAATCATACACAATTAGTTCTGATTTAAACTTTCTAATAGCTTCTTGAAAAAAAACGTGCAGGTTTAAGTCTATATGAAATATTTCATTTATCGCCACCTCTATGCTTTTAATTTGATTTAGTTCGACTTTACTTAACTTAGGTCTAATAAATACTTTCATCACTTTTGAAAGTAAAGACAAAAAATCCAAATGTTTAGTATTTCTTTCTTTCCTTGCAAAATTAGATTTTTTTGGACCATTCTCTAGTATTGTCTCATAAATAGTAATACTTTGTCCTTTTGACCTCAATTCCTCAACTAAATAATGCGTATAAATATCTATATAATGCTCATTAATTGGATATTTTCTATTACTCTGAAATATTAATGTATTACTTCTATTAAAATCAAAAAAGGGGTTGAAAAGTATACTGTTAATTATAACTCTAATTCCCTTTGCCCCCGTTTTTAATAAAAAGTTATTATCCTCCATTTTACTTGGAGGATGCGGAAACTTTAAAAGTTTCAAGAAAATCCAGACTCTTGTTATTTGCCACACAAAGACATTATTAATAGAGAGATGCAAAAGATCTTGATCTCTTTCATACTCTAAAAATTTCCTAGATATTTCTTCACGACTTAATCCCATACTTATTTATTTAGTTTTTCGTTAGTAGCTTTATAAGAAAGATATATGCCGTTAAAAAGATTAATTAAATTTGCAGATAAAACACCTAAAGACACACCTGTGACTTTATTAGAATAATTCGTAACAAAAAGAAAAGTGAACCCAACAAATAGTAAAGCGTAAGATACTTGATATATAATCATATATTTCCATTTTTTTATACTCCACAATACATTAGTACCTATAACAGAACCCTTTAAAACACCTGCAAATAATAAAATTTGCATAGGAAAAATACCCTCGATATAATTTGGAAAATGTAATGTTATCAGAAATGGAATAAGAAAATAACCAATTATTGCAAAAGGAATTTGAACCCCCAATAATACAATTGTTATTTTCTTCACATATCCCCATAGAATTCTTTTATCATTATTCTCACCATATTTATAAGTCAATTTTGGATACACATAACTCGCTATCGATGTTGAAAAAAGTGTTGAAAAAGCAAATGCATAAAATGCAAAAGAATATATTCCCACATTTTTTAAATCACTAAATTTTAGCAATAAAATTTTATCAAATGTTACAGCAAAAACTTCAATATAAGCTAAAATAAATATTGGCACTCCTATCTTTAACAAATGCTTAAAAGTTTCCTTATCCCATTTCAACCCCACCTTTATTGGGCGATAAATAAATAATAATGTAACAAAAAAACAATCATTATTACAGTTTTCAAAACCAATCCATAAAAAGCAAAATAAAATACTAACACGAGTGTTGACATATTCATAATTGCTTCTACAATTTGAATATATGAAAGTTTTAAAAATTGATTATTAGATCGAAAAGTAGATAGAAGAAAATTTTGATAGAAAGTAAAAATGATAATAATCGATATCCCCAAAATCCATATTTTTCTTTGTCATTATTAAATGAATAAAAGAAAAAGACCATTAATGCTAAAAATAAAATCATTATGCTTGCAAACAGAGTAAATACTTGAGCTACTCCAACGTAAAGATTACTTTTTTTAATATCCCCCTTACCAAGAGACAAAGGCAATTCCAAATTAAGTCCGTTAATTACTCCTCCTTGAAATACTAAAGCATAACTAATTAATAACGAAAATGTGCTCCATAAACCAAAATCATTTGGAGCAATGAATCTTGCTATAATAAATCCAGTTGTTAAAGTAGCCAATGCTTTAACGACAGAACTCATTGTATAAGCAATAGGTGTTTTATACAAAATAAATTTCTGTTTAAGATTTTTAGCGTTTAATTTCATAAATGAAAACTATAGAATCTGAGTTTTATATTAAAAAATAGATGATGATTTTGTAAAAAACTACACGGGATAATGTACTATATAGCAGTCCAACCTCCATCAACCATTAGATTATGGCCTGTAATAAAAGATGCTTCGTCCGAAAGCAGAAAAACAACAGCTGGTGCGATTTCCTCTGGCCGACCTAACCTTTTTAACGGCGATTTATTCTCATACCTTTCAATGAATGAGGGGTGTTGTTTATCTATAATACCGCCCGGAGAAACACAATTTACACGTATGCCAAATGGCCCAAAATAAGAGGCTAAATAACGGGAGAGATTTATTAAACCTCCTTTGATAGCTGTATATGCTGCAGGAGATGTTCCTCCATAACCCTCATAAATTGTAAAATCATTTCCCACTACACCATAGATCGAACCAATATTAACAATCGATCCAGATTTCTGAATTTTCATAATATTTAGGATATGCTGCGAAAGAAGGAATACGGCATTTAATTGCATGTCAACATTTTTTGCCAAGATTCAAACGGAATGTCTTCAAATTTTGCTCCCCAATCCGAAGTTCTTGGGTAAGCATTATTTACCAATCCATCGATTCTACCAAAATGCGCCATCACATCCTCCACTAATTTAGAAATTGCAGTAGGATCTGTAAGATCACAGGAATAGCTACCCTTCACTAAATCAGTAACATTATTTATATCTACACTAATCGAAATAGCACCTTCTGTTGTACAAAAATCAACTATATGCTGGCCTATAAGCCTGCACCGCCTGTAATAATAATTACCTTATTTTTTAATCTTCCAGACATAATTTTAAAATTTCATAAGCTTCTTCAATATCATTAAATGATTTTTTATTATTCAAAATATCATTGATGAAAAAATTGAGTTGTGTTTGGTATGTATCTAATATTCGTTTATTAGACTCAAAAATGACAGCCGAATTAAGGTAAATTGTGTTGGTTAATAAATCTACTAAATATGTACCCTCTTCACAAACAATTTCAAGTGTTCGCTTTGGATCCCTACGATAATAATTAAGTTGGATATTAATGTTAAATTCGGGATATGATAATAGATAGTTTGCATAATCATAAGATGTAATATTCAAAGAAGATAAGCTTGAATAAAACTTCCTAACAGTTTGTGGTTTTTCAAACAACCAATAAACATAATCCATTTCGTGGATTAAATCGATATGGACTCCCCCTCCTTCATTCTTGTTAGCACTGTATACTGTTCTGAAATCAATACCCCGTCTCCAATCTGGCAAATAAGAACCACAATACACATTAATTTCATTAATACGCTTTTTAATAATAATCTCATTTTTAACATACTGCAAACATTCTAAAAATCTCAAATTACATGCAACATATGTTATAAGATTTTTTTCTTTAACAAAATCAACTAGATGACTATAGTTCAGAGATTCAAACACAGGTTTTTCAATGAAAAGCGGGATGTTTTTTTCTGCGAGCAATTTAATCGCATTAGCATGTTCAGAAGTCGGATTAGAAATTATTGCGAAAGTTATATTATCCACTTCGTCTAAAGAAACTATATTCTTCACAGTATGATGAATAGTAGCGTCCACACTTCGGCGCAAAGCATAAAGTTCAATACTAGAATCATAATTGACTAATGCGAGTATATGCTTTTGAGCGATAGAACCAAGTCCAACAATTAAAACTTTCATATTAATTCGATTGGTAGTTTTTGATTGCGCAATAAATAATCCATAAATTCAAAATCAATACTATGATCTAAATCAAAACAGATATGGTTCATTTCAAAAACCAAAGATTTATTTGTGATAACACCCTTAAATTCAGAGTCAAAAAAAGAACGTCTATATATGTAAAATGAAGCATTTAGTTCATACACATCTGGTGCCGATTGCCTTGAAAGTGTAGTGAATTCTCTTTTCTTTGAAAGGGCATAATAGCCTGCACTATCTTTTTCTACCATGTTAAAATAAGGGTTCTTACCTGCCTTATTAACAGAAAAAAGGGTTAGCGCCTCAAGATCACTTTCCATATATTTAAAAGCTTCTTCTACATCATTGATTGTCCGAAGGGGAGAGCTAACATCCAAGTCAAGTAAATAATCAAATTTACACTGATATTTCGCTTCTGCATAAATTAACAAGTCTCGTATCGCATCAACTTTTCCTGCAGAATCCGAAGCTAAATATTCTGGTCTTGTATAATCTGATTTTAAACCGCATAAAGCTGAAACTGACTTAATTTCATCATCGTCAGTCGAAAGTTCTATAATAACATCGGAATATATACTTTTGATCCTTTCTGCAAACTGAATGCTATAATCTATTAAAGGCCTACCATTTAGATTTTTAATATTCTTTCTAGGTATTCCTTTTGAACCACCTCGAGCGCACAAGCTAATTAAAATTTTCACAACTACAATTTTATATGTTTAATGTCCTCTTGAGCTTTTTTGAAATCCTCATGTTTTCCAATATCCAACCAGTATCCATTGATTGGGTAGGTAATCAGTTTTAGATTCATTTCGATAATCCGATTAATCAAATCCGTAATATCAAAAAATTGATCTTCCGGAATCATTTTTAATAAATCTTTTTTAATAATATAAATACCCGCATTAGAAAAATAAGTATAACGTGGTTTTTCTTTCAAAGACTTAACAATATTTAATTCATTAACCTCAAGGACTCCATAAGGAATATCTACTTGATAAGAGGTTGCAGCAACAGCCATATCAGCTTCTGAGTCTTTGTAAGTTTTAAAAAAGTCAGCATAGTCAATATTGGTCAACAAATCTGAATTCATCACCAAAATATCCTCATGTTCAAAATTTTCGACTAATAAGATTGATCCAATTGTCCCTAAGGGCTTATTTTCACGGACATAGCGTATATTTAAATTACGATTTTCTCCATCTCCAAAATAATCGACCAATTGGTCTCCCAAATAATTAATGCTCAAATTCACATTCTTTATTCCAACTTTTTGTAATCGATCAATATTATATTCTATAATTGGTTTTTCACCAACTTTTAATAGTGGTTTTGGTATTGTCTCCGTTAAAGGACGTAAACGCTTTCCTTCTCCTCCTGCCATTAAAACTGCATCAGCAGGAATAATTGTAGATTGTAATCTAAAATTAAGAACATCAACAATGATATGGTTTTCATTGACAATTGGAACTACTTTAAAGTGATTTGCTTTAAAAACTTCCAGTTTATCTAAACTATAGCTATTAGCTAAGATATATTTAGGTGATGTTTGAACAAAATCACAAAGTTGATTATTAAAATCTAGACCTTTGATAAATCCTCTGCGTAAATCACCATCAGTTAATGAACCTAAAAGCTTACTATCAGTATCTACAACAAATAAAATAGCATCTGAAGCTAAACTATCGAGTTTAATTAAAGCTTCTCGAACGGAACGAGATTGCAATATCGTATGTCTTTCAACAATATTCATATTTTAAAAGGCTATATTATAAAATTTCTTTATTTTAAGATCCTTAAAATCAACTTGGGAGAGAGCTTGGACAATTTTATCTGAAGTTCCTCCTTGACCATATGGATTTTGTAAACTTTTTAATGACTTCTTAAAAGTGCTGTCAGTAATTTTTTTAAAAGCCTCTAAAATCTCTTCTAAATCTACACTGCAATTTACAACACTGTTAGCTTGTGTACGCCCCCTTTGTCTGTCTCCTATATTAATGGTCGCTGTACCTAAAGAAGGAGCTTCAATGATTCCGCTTGAACTATTTCCAACAATAGCATTACATATTTTTACAGTAGATAAAAACCTTAAGCTCCCTAGTGAACTGTAAGCTGATGAGATTGTATTATTTTCAGCAACAAACTTATCAATCATTTGATTGATAACACGCCCATTTGTATCTGCATTGGCTTTTGTGAAGATAAAATAGCTGTCTTTTTGTTGACGTATAGCTTCTAACAAAATATCAAATTGCTCTTCTGAACTAATGTCTGATAAGGTTTCGGGATGAAAAGTAATCTGATAATTATACTTTTTAAAGACAATACCTAAACTATTTTCTAACTCTTCGCGACTCATTAAAGGCAAGTCGATAATATTATCTAAACCTATAGCACCCACATTGTGAACATGAGTAGGCTGTTCCCCCATTTGGATCAATCTTTGACGATACTCTTCTGTAGAAGTAAAATGAATTGCACTTAATTTACTAATAGCGTGCCTGATAGCATCATCATAAGCCCCTTCTGTTATTTCACCGCCATGTAAGTGTATAATTGGAATAGTAAAAATAGTTGCGGCAGATGCTACAGATAACATCTCATATCGATCTCCTAAAATGATCATTGCATCAGGTTTCAGACGATTAAATATATCAGCAAAACCAATCTGAGCTAATCCCATAGATTTAACAATACCAGCTGGCGTGTCTGACGATAATAACATTTCAACCTTATCATTTATTTGGAATCCATCTGATTCAATAAATCGATATGTCAAACCGAATTCAGGAGACAAATGAGCACCCGTCGCTACAATCTGCAGTTCAAATTGATCACTTTCATGTAGCTTATGCATCAATGGTTTCAATAAACCATATTCCGCTCTTGTTGCTGTTACAATACAGATTTTCTTCATCTATAATTCAATTAGTTCATCTTCCTCGAAATCCTGTTTTGCAACTTTTCCTATAACTTGATCCCAATCCATCGGAGAAATCCCAGTCCCAGGCCGTTTTACAGTCAAGTTTTCATTGGTAAATACCTCACCCTTTTGAATATTTTGCTTTGCAATAATACTTTTTCTTGCAATAGCCATATTCTTTGCCTCCGAAGCACTTGGTTCTTTAAGACCAGTTCCTGAAATTGCAGCTTCAATATTTCGGATCGCTGAAACCATAGCCTTTAATTCACTGGGCTCTAATGAAGCGGCATGGTCTGGACCTGCCATCGTCTTATCTAAAGTGAAATGCTTTTCGATAATCTGAGCTCCTAGCGCAACAGCTGCAACTGGGACTTCAATACCTAAAGTATGATCAGAATAACCAATTTCTGTAGCGAAAGTATCAGCTATATGAAGCATTGCTTTCAAATTAACATCGAGCATTGGTGTTGGATATTCAGTATTGCAATGTAAAATTGTAATTTTATCTTTTGATAGTCCTGATTTTAAAAAGACATCGACAGCTAGGCGTATATCTTCAAGAGTGCACATTCCGGTTGACAAAATTACTTCTTCAAAAAGCAAGGCCGCTTTTCGCAGGTAGGGTAAATTCGTAATCTCTCCTGAAGGAATTTTCACCAATTTAAGACCAATTTCTGATAAATAATCAAGTGACTCAAGATCAAATGCTGTCGAAAAAAACTGAATATTCTTTTCTTGGCAATAGGAAATTAGCTTTTCGTGATCGGCATGAGAAAGTTCCAATTTTTTCAACATATCCAATTGAGAATCCTGATTATCTCCTGTATTCTGAATTTGATAATCAGCTTTTTTTGCTGATTTAGAAACAAGTTTATCAGCTTTGAATGTTTGAAACTTGACATAATCTACACCTGCATCTACTGCAGCGTCAACAAGTTTAAAAGCATTTTCTAGAATGCCATTATGATTAACTCCAGCTTCTGCAATAATTATAACTTTGTTCTTCATTATCTTAATTTTTTAGCTGGATTTCCAACCCAGACTTCCCCATTTGGAATATCTTTTAAAACTACACTGCCAGCTCCAACAACAACATTTTCTCCAATCGAAATTCCTTGCTTGACAACGGTATTAGCACCTATAAATGTCTTACGTCCCACTATTACTTGTCCAGCTAATACGGAACCTGGACCTAAATGAACAAAATCAGAAATTTGACATTCATGCTCAACGATGGATCCAGAATTAATAATACAATAGCAACCAATTGTTGCTAACGCATTTATAGTAGCCTGTGGTCCAATAAAATTCCCAATTCCAATTTTAGCAAAATTTGCAATTGTGCTATTTGGATGAATAATATTTAATATTTTTTTCTTCTTATTTAAAATATTTCTTACAATAAGTTCTCTAATAGTATTATCGCCAATACCCAAAATGTAGCTATCAGCGATATCCCAATTAAATGCATCTTTTGATTCATCGCCGATATATTGTAAATTAAATGGATTATTCTGCTTCTCTGATAAATCACTATAGAATTGGATATGCAAATTACTTTTTAAACTTGCGTCCAACACTACATATGAATGTCCAGAATATCCAATAATCGCAATCTTTTCCATTTTACCTTACGCTACTAGGAATATTAACGATTCTTTCTTCTAAAAATTCCGCATTTTTTGAGCATCCCTTTGACAATGGGTATACATTGGCAAACGATACATCAAATTCCAAATTGGACGTGTCATAATTCCTGCTTCATTTGTATATTTAAGAAAGTCTTCTCTTTCAGCCTTATTATTCAATTCGACGCACATTAACCAATAATTAGCTTTGGACTCTGGTAATTCTTCTCTGAATTTGATCCCTAATTCTTGAAATAATGCGGAATATGCTGTTGCTAAGTCTCTTTTATCGGCCAAAAATCCATCCAATTCTTCTAATTGAGCACAAGCCAATGCTGCGTTCAAATTTGGCATTCTAAAATTATATCCCAATTCGTCATGAAAAAACTCGTAAGGATGAGGTCTTTTTGCAGTTGTTGTTAAATATTTAGCATGTTTCCCCATTTCAACGTCATTGGTAACAATAACACCTCCACCACCAGAAGTAATTGTTTTATTTCCATTGAATGAAAAGCCACTGATAAGCCCCATTGAACCTGTATGTTTGCCTTTATAATAGCTTCCTAAAGATTCTGCGGCATCTTCAACGACAGGAATTTGCCATTTATTACAGATAGCTAATAATTCATCTAAATGCACTGGAAAGCCAAACGTATGCATTGGCATGCAAGCAGCAATTCTTTTACCAGTTGATTTATTATAACAGCCATCTTCAAGAAGTTCTCCAAATTCCTCTAAAAATGCTTCAACCGCTGTTGGTGAGAGCCCCATGGTATCTAAATCGACATCAATAAAGATGGGAGTAGCTTGATTATAAACGATAGCATTTGCAGTTGCTATAAATGTCAATGCCTGAGTAATAACCTCATCTCCAGCGGAAACACCTGACAATCGCAATGCAACCTGTAATGACGAAGTCCCATTAACAACAGCGATAGCCTTACTAGTCTGCGTTACTTCTTGCATCATACTTTCGAACTGATCTACATAAGCACCTACTGAAGATACAAATGTTGAATCGATAGTATCAAGAACATATTTCTTTTCATTGCCACGAAATCTAGGTTCGTGCAAAGGGATAAACTTATCAGTTTTATATTGATCTCTAACAAAAGAGATGAGTTGACTAATTTTTTCCATTATTACATTTTTGCATCTAAATATTTCCCTGTTTCTTTATGTCCAAAGTCCGAGATCATTTGATTAAACAACTCTACTATTTCTTCCTTACCCCAAGCGCCATTCTGTTTCAGATTATTTATAGTTTTTTCGAATAACTGTATTTTAGCAGTGTCCTCGTTCAACTCATTTTTTATAACACCTAAATTTTTGAAACGATCCATATCTAATGTTTCATTGGATGTAAAGAACTCTTCAAAGTCTTTTTCTCCCGTTGTATCACTTTTTGTAAAAAGACATGGCCATTTGCTTCTTGCGGTAAACTATCAATCAAGGTTCTTGCTTCATCCTCACTCTCACAAAGATAGGGTTCGTAACCAATACCTTTTAAATACTGAACAGCAATTTCAGCAAAAGTAATTAAGTGAAGATTTTCACTTAATTTAGGAAAAAATATATCGCGATTTTCACCAAAAATACAAGACATCAAACAAAGTTCTCCTGATTCTTTAGGAATTACAAAATATCTTTTAATATCATTGGGAGCAACTATAGGTTGCTTTTTTTCAATTCTTTTATTAAATCCATGCAATAGAGAACCATCTGAAAAAGCTACATTTGCAAAACGCGCTGTAGAAATGTTGATTTCTTTACTTCTTCGCATTAAAAACATTTCCATAATACGTTTTGAAGCCCCCATCATATTGACAGGATTAGCGGCTTTATCAGTAGATACACAGAAATATTTTTTAACTCCTTTATCAATAGATTGCTGAATTGTTTTGTCGGTATTAAAGATATTCACATCAATCATTCGCATCAATGTGTAAGGATCCTTCTCACTGCGAACATGTTTTAGAGCAGATAAATTCAAAACATAATCATAATCCCCATCTGCATTCCAGAATGCATCATATTCAATAGATCCAATATCTAAGGCAAACGTCTGAAAATCACCATCAATATACCCAAAACTACTCCTAATATCACGGACTAATTCAACCATATTGTTTTCGCTGATATCAACTACATGTAACTTTTTGGGATTTCTCTTAAAAATTTCTTTTGTAGTTGCCGAACCAATTGAGCCCGCCCCTCCAATTACTAAAAATTTAGATGAGCTAACTATTTTCTGTAATTCGCTCTCATGCTTTTCTATATCATTATTGAAAAGCTCCTGATTTCTGCCAATTAATTTTAACATTTCCATAATTATAATCTTCCATCAACTTGGGATCTATCCAAGCATGCTTTTATATCAAATAAAACAGATTTTTCCTTTCTTAAAGAAGATAAATCCATTGTTAAAAATTCATTATGAGAAACCGCTAATATGACAGCATCATATTTAATATTCTCATCTAAATCTGACAAAATATCTACAGCGTACTCATGTTTTACCTCTTCGTAGTTTGCCCAAGGATCATAAATATCAACCTTTACGCCATACTCTATTAATTCGCTATACACATCAACTACTTTCGTATTACGAACATCAGGACAGTTCTCCTTAAATGTTACTCCTAAAATCAATGTATTTGCAGTACTTACATTAATATCTTTTTTGATCATAAGTTTAAAACTTTTGATGCAATAAATTCAGCAATTGAATCATTTACACGACGACCCGAAAGAATTACGTTAGGATGATAACCTAGCTGAACAGCCTTATGTGCTAAATAATAGGGATCTACCGAAATACAGTGTCCACCAACTAAACCTGGTTTATATTTTAAAAAGTTAAACTTAGTTGCTGCCGCATCCAGAACATCATTGGTATCAATTCCAATTCTATCAAAAATCAAAGCTAATTCATTCATAAAAGAAATATTAACATCTCGTTGCGCATTTTCAATAGCCTTAGATGCTTCTGCGACCTTAATGTTTGGTGCTTTATGGGTTCCAGCTGTAACAATAATTTTATATAGTTGATCAACTTCTTCGGCAATTTCAGGCGTAGAACCTGAAGTTACTTTCTTAATTGTTGTCAATGTGTTCACTTTATCTCCGGGAACGATTCTTTCAGGCGAATAACCAACAAAAAAATCTTCATTAAAATTTAGTCCCGAAACCTTTTCCAATACCGGTACGCAATCTTCTTCGGTACAACCCGGGAATACCGTCGATTCATAAATAATAATATCACCCTTAGAAATCACCTGACCTAACATTTCTGTAGCTTTAAGTAGCGGATTCAAATTTGGCGCATTATAACGGTCAATTGGTGTTGGAACAGTCACTATAAATATTTGAGCATCTTTCAAATCTTGTACATTACTAGATGCCCTATATCCTTTTTCAAAAGATGAATCTCTAGCAGACATTAAACCGACCTTCAATTTTCCTAAATCAGCCTCTAAAGTTCGATCCTTTCCTTGATTTAATTCATTAACCCGATCTTTATTAATATCAAAGCCGATAACTGGAAAATGTTGCGAAAATTCTATAGCTAAGGGTAGTCCTACATAACCTTGACCAATAATTGCTATTTTTTTCATTTAAATGCTATTTCTAATATTATTAACTTTCAACAATGTATGTCTAATGAATAAGAACTCTATTTGTATACAAAATAATGCGCTGTCCTTCTTGCGGATTAATATTGAAATAAAGTTTAATTTCCTTATTAAGCTTTGCCGCAACCTTTGCCGCTAACTGCAATAAATATGCCTGATTTATATTTTCCCCCAAAATTATCACCTCAATTACGCCAGAATCTAAGCCTTTGGCATAATCACCGATTAAACTAACTGACTCAACCCCACCTGATCTAGACAATACTTGATCAACAACATCCTCAATACCTAAAAAAGTATGAATTAATTTTTGAAGCGGTTTAAATAATGAGTGTTGTGTATTGGCTCGATAAAGAATTTTGTTTTTATCTGATTTCTTTTCTAGATAACCTGCATCTTCCAATTGATTCAATCTTTACGAATAGCATTGGTCGATTCCCGAAACTCCTCAGCTAGTCCTCTAAGATATCCCTGATTGTTCGCTGACACAAAAAATTTGATCAGTAGCTTCAGTCTTGTTTTTGAAGTGATTAGCGAATCTAGCATCAGATTGATTAGTTTATGAGCAACAAAAGTACTCATCAGTAATTAAATATCCAAATTAAAAAATTGTTAACAAAACGAACCTTCGATAATGAAACTAATTATTTATGATCAAACCTTTTCAATAATGTTAATCAAATAGTGGAGAAGATACTGTAATAATAATTGCACTGACTAAAAATGAAGACACCAAAAATAAGGAATGTTAAGGAGAAAATTATTGTACATAATATGTACAGTATATGATGTCCCACTGTTAACGTCAGGAGATGACGCAAACAGAGACTTAATAGATAGGTTTTAACTAGGCAGACCTAGCAAGTATGCGTAGATCAATAATCCAGAAACAGTGTAGCACTATAGTTGTATAGACGTTTTTACCGCTAGATTTAAACCTTATTTTTGAAATGAGCGTATAGTTTCTCTCAAACCTTCTTTGGCTGTAAGAGGTAGACGTTGGATAGACAAGGCTATCTTTATCTTTTTATTAGATACAACCAAAGTACTGGTTAGTTTCTTAAGACGCCATGTATTCAATGGTAATGAAGTCCGGTCACCGACCTTAGATATCCAACGTATTAAGTTTTTAGGCAAGGGCAGGCAAGGAGTATTAAAACCTGTCTCTTCTTTAATAATCTTAACAATTTCATTGGATGATAATGTTTCATCATCAGCAAGATGATAAATACCTGTCTCCATCTTGTCTTCTTTAAATAAGATCTGTTCAATAAAGAAACAAAAATTTCGATAGAAAGAAAAGACCGCTTATTTTTAAATTTAGTAAGTGGATAAGGAATTCCCTTATTTACTAATTTAAACAATTGATTGAGATTTCCTTTATCTCCTTCACCATGCACCATTGGTGGACGTAAAATGATCAGCTTTTTACCAAAAGGAAGTGTTTGTGCAAGTAACCACTCCTCCGCTGCACGCTTGGATTTACCATAAGGTGTTACAGAGTTGTAAGTAGCAAATTCAGATAATGGATTTGGTGCCTCTATTTCTTCTATTGCAGCCAAAGAACTAATATGAATAAAGACACTAGCGGGTGATGATAAAAATATTTGAAAAGCTTTTTTAGCAAGTTCAAAATTGGCATAGTAGAAATCTTCTTCCTTTGCTAATCCTGTAAAATCATGTGCTTTACCCACTAAATTGATAATACAGTTTGGAGAGAAATCTTCCACCATCCAATCTAAGTTTCTCATAGACACAAACTTGGAATCAAATGAGGACGCCAAACTCTTACTCAGGTGACTCCCTATAAAACCACTATTTCCACCTAAAACTAATACCTTCATTTTACTCTCCCCCATTATTACTATTATATATATCCCAAAATGAGAAATTGCCTCATTTGATTACATTCATTCTGTTATATTGTTAAAATTTATACTTTTATCACAACATATTTTCAAATTCGAATTGGCATATTTTTTGTATTGTAAAAACTCGTAATGTTCAATTACCCTTGTTACACATTATAAAAATTTACTGGGCAACAACCAAAGTAAAAAATCATGAACGATTTAAAAGCCAATATAGGACCCTAAACTATATCAAAACCACCTTTGCATAGTAATTATCGCTAATTTAGGAAAAAGTTGATTAGAGCCTTTAAAAAGGCTTAGTTTAATCTGGTATTATATAGCCGTAAAATTCAAATTTGAATAATAATATAACAGTAAAGATATACATAATAAACTCAGTTAATAATTAACACTGCAAATATAGTAAAATTTGTACTTTATATTTACTTAACGTTAATTATATCACAAATGCTACAGACAATAGTAATATTTTCTTAGAATAGTAAATATCAATCACTTAAGTGTGTTTATGCATATATGAATTACATTTTTGCCGAAAAAAAAATAATTAATGACAAACTTTAATTTCTTTTAAATGAATTAAAAAAACTTATTAATTTTCCTAATAATAGGCAATTTAAGCATAGGAAATGATAATTTAAGACTAATTAAGTTCTCACAAGGCGTTGCAATTTCAGAGAATTAAAAACTAAACTACTGATTTTTATCAACAGGAATATTTGTTACAGTCAAAACAGCTGTTCAAATTCTATAAGATTTTCTCTTCAATCTGTTTGTAAATTAAATCTTCTGAAAAATGATCCTTTACAAACTGACAACCATTTCTTCCATGTAATTGAGCAATATCTTGGTTATCAATATAAAATCTTATCTTTTCATTAAGACTATGAGAATTATTGTCAGCAAAAAGCCCAGTCTCATTTTCAATAATAGAATCAATGCAACCTGTCACTTTGGTCGTGACAACAGGCAATCCAGAAGCTGAAGCTTCTAACGTAACGGTCGGAAACCCCTCTCGAAAGGATGGCAGAACAAAAATATCCATTTTGTTATAATATAAAGAAGTATCATCCACTCCACCAATATAATCGATGGTAGGGTCCCGATAAATCTGATCCAAAACCGCATCTGGCAACGGATCTCTTTCATCCAGTGGGCCTATTAGCATTAATCGAATTGATTTATACTTATTGCACAGCAATTTCCAGGCATCAATAAGCTCAATCAAACCTTTATCTTTGGACAACCTACCAACAAAACCTATTGTAATTACTGTGGAATCTTTATAACCAGATCGTGGTTTAAACTTTGTGATATCTATACCGTTACACGTTCCTTTACCTAAAAGCTTATTCTTAGATGATGCATTTAATTTCAATCGATCGGAAACTCTGGTAATTGAGGGACTTACATTGACTATGCTAGTAGCACAAAAACCAATTAAACGTTCAATATTAATCAATAAGTGCTTTTTTAATCCTGTGACCGTTTCAAAAACTAATCCATGACGAAAAAAAATACGTTTAGGTGTTCTGGCGAGATAAGCTGCCAAAATACCAATTAAACCTCCTTTAGGCGAATGTGCAATAACAATATCAAACTGCTCACGACGGATGTACTGATATAATCGATAAATAGATTTTATATCTTGAAGGGGATTAATACTACGTAAAATAGGGACTGGAAATGGCGTAAAACCAAATTCCCGCGATAAAGCTATAAAATCTGAAGAATCAGAACAGGCAACATAAAATTCATTACCCTTTTCTTTAAAATAATGAAATTGATTACCTACAAAATAGCGCAGTGAAAATGATACGGAAACAATATGTAATATTTTCTTACCCTTCATTCTTTTTATGATTTAGAGTTGAATTACTCGTTTTTCCTGTAATTTTGGTATATAATGTGATTGTTTTATGAACCATATTGGATAGGTCGTAGCTTTGAGCCTTCTTCTTTCCATTCACACTAATTTCTTTATAGAAAAGAGGAGCTTCTAATGATGATACCAGATCTGCAAGTTCAAGTTCATCGCCTTTTTCAAATAAAAGACCACCGCCCGTTACTACTTGCGATAATCCATTAACATTGGATGCAATAGTTGGAATACCACAGGCCATCGCCTCTGCCGCTGCCAAGCCAAAACCTTCCCAGTGTGAACTTAAAACAGCAATATCACACATCTTGACTAACGAAAAAATATCCGTGCGGACACCTAAAAGTTTTATTCTATGACTAACTCCTAAGGTGGTACATAATTTTTTTATAGTCTCCTCCCGCTCACCTGAGCCAACAAATAGTAATTTATAATGCTCTGGTAAATGCTTTAAAGCACGAACTACTGTGTCGTGATCTTTCTCTTTCGAAAACCTGCGACCATACAAATCAATTTGTCTTGATCAGTAAAATTAAATTCTGATCTGCTAGAAGCTACAGCGCGCGCTATATTCTCCAAATTTATACCATTTTCAATAACTTGATATTTACCCTCATCGTTATAAAACTTATCCAGCAATGTTTTTCTTACACTTTCGCTTATGCAAATTACTGATGTATAGAGCGAATAGATCAGTCGTTCGAAAGGAAAGTACATACGATTCTGGAGGCGTTTATTGGAGGTACTATGTTCTGTAAATACTAATTTTGTTTTACTGAAAGACAGAAGCTTAGCCAAAGCAACAAAGTACATTGCCGGAAATAAATGAACATGGATCAGATCGTATTTATTTAAATATGGAATCAATTTAATGATATATAAGGGATTATAAAATGACTTTCCCAAAGATGTGATCTGAATATTCGATTCCTTTTCCAGCTTCTGATAAAACGGCGTTCGTTCTCCATTTAACAATAATAAGTCAACGTCTACATGATGCTTTTCCATTAGAGGTAGTGTTGAAACTAATAACTGCTCTGCCCCTCCGGTGTGAAGGCTATTAATGACGTGAAGGACTTTCATTACTTTTGATTTAACTGTTTATCCCTCATAATATTTCTTATGGCGCTAATACGCCTCCAACTTAAAATACAGGTTGGCATTATTAGTAAGCCCAGCAATACCTTATTTCTTGAATATTGAAAGATTTCTATCCAACTTTTCTTACCCGCTAGACAATAACAGAGATATTTAATATCATTCTTGATAGAATCCGCAAAACCTAATGGCTCTAATTGCAACATCCGCTTCTCTAAGATAAAACCATTAATATTGTCTGCAGCCAATTTAATGATACTGTTAGATAAACCGTCATTTAAATAATCTCCGGAATATATAATTCGATTAATGCATCGAAACTTCCCCCATACTTGCATATTCAGATACATTACTCCTTCCGGAATCAATTTTTCTCCGAGATAAGCAGGAACTAAACTATTCTTATAAACAGAAGTTTTTATTACAAAAAGCTTGTCACCAAAACATCTATTTTTGCCAAAGTATAAATCAATATAGGTTGACGAAGCAAGCTTAAATTCGCTCCCTATGATCTGACCTTTTGTATCTGATTTAAGAAATGAGAGACCGATCTCGTCGGCCTGTAATTCGATAAGTTTCTCCTTAATAAGACATAAGGCATCGGGAACTAAAATATCATCAGAATCTAACACTAAACTATATTTCCCCGTCGGATCAGAATCAAATGCACGAATAACTGCATTGGTTTTCCCTGAATTGAATTGCTTAATAAAGCGAAAATTTATGTTTTTTTGCTCTTGCCACTTGCCCGCTAGTAGTGCAGTATTGTCAGTAGAACCGTCATCAATTAAAATCCATTCAAATTCATCCGATCCAATGCTGATCAAAGACTGATAAAGTTTCTCCAGGCAATAACCCCTATTGAAAGTCGGTGTAATTATTGAAAGTAACATGCTACTAAATCGTCTTTTTAAACAATAACTTTAATACCAATATCCATCTGTTATTCCCCATCCTAAAATTATATTTTAAAAGTGTACTTACTTTCTGCACAAAACTCAATTCCGGGAATTGAAGGTATGCCCTAAATATTTCCTGTTGTTGTAACGTAAATTTATCCTTAAACTTATTATAAAAGCTTTTATTTGCCTCATAATGCTTTCGATCAATAATCGGATTAGCGCGATTAAAAAAACTACGGATACGATCACTAAAAGATACAGCTATATTTCCTGTGACATTTTGATCATGCTGCCTATACAGCATCAAGGATAGATCAATGTATTTTAATTTTCCAAATGAAATCGCAGCCATGGTGATATAATGGTCATGCATCACAATAAATGATGGGAAATCAAGAAGCATATCGATGAGTGCCCGATTGAATAGCAAAGAACATCCTTGTACACCGCTATTCAAAAACAAACTGTTTGATAGGGAATCGCGCTCAAAAAGAGAAACCTGGTTGCTGGTAATATGTGTACCATTATATCCATATGCGTTACAGTATACCGCAGCAGCTTCAGGTTCACTTTGTATCGAATCGTACAGTACCTGAAGTTTGGACTCAAACCAAACATCATCTTGATCACAAAAGATAACATAATCTGAAGTAGCACTCTTTAATAAATAGAGAAAGTTATTTGCAGCTCCACCGCAAATAATATTGTCTTCTACAATAAGGATCCGATTGTCGAGCTTTTGAATTTCTCTTATTTTTTCTATTGTACCATCTGTAGAACCGTCATCATGAATGATCAACTGCCAGTTAGTTAATGTTTGAGCTAAAATTGAATAAATTTGTGCCTCAATATACTTTTCTCCATTATACGTCGCTAGCAGAATATCTATTTTTTCCATACAAACATAAATTTACATTGATAAGCCAGATAACTTAATATAATTAATTGGATTAAATAAGAAAGATTAGTAAATACATACTCTCCAAAAAATTGCAAAATCAAAACGCAAGCAAAATAGGAATAAACAATCATCCCAGCCCTATTACCCAAGCTAGCTGACTTATAAAAAAAACTGACCAAAAAACCTACCACAAATGAAAATATAATCAAACCTAAAAACTGAAAATCAAACCATATTGGACCTAAAACAGTATAAACATTGGTGGGACCAGGTACATATAAATAACCTTTATCCGTAATATCGTTGAGATAACTAAAATGTAGACTTTCTTTATTAAGAATACCGAGCTTGTCTACAAATGAATAAAAAAAAGCAAGTGTAAATTGTCCTGGAGAACTGGAACGCATTTCACTATTAACAATCTGATCCATCGCTGGTAATCCACCAAATACATACGTATTAAGCATATCCAATATGACTGAACCTCCTGACTCACTGCCACCTACTCGTAAAAGTTGAATTGAACTCATAATAAGAAGAGTCAAAATAAAAATAATAGAGACTTTCTTTAGAGGAATTTTATAAATAAACATCATTCCTATCATAGACGAAAAAATTAAAAAGAGAAATGAGGTCTTCGCCATCGTCGTTATAGCCAAAATAATATTTATTATTAAAATAAGAACAAATCGTCTCTTATCACCAGCATCTTTTAATGATAATAGCTCCACCATATAAGAGACAAAAGCTATCGTATATACATACATAAAAATCCCATGGTCAAAATCGGTCTCAATAATACCGGTATTGGCTAATCGTAGATTTAAGAGCAAACTACCTCCCCCCACCATTGTACTTACTTGCTTATAAGTAATATATAGGCATGGAAATAAACCATATACACTAATTTGATACAAAATATTACGGATCCAAGGGTTAAAGCTTGTTCTTTCCTTTGAGAAATCGAAAGTAGTTAATGTAAAATAACGCCCAAAATATATACCTAAAAGTAAAAAAATATTCCATATTACAATGACAAACAGCATCTTGTTTGACAATGGAGGCATATCCGAACCAATTATTGTATACAATAATAATATCGTCGCCCATGATAGTGGAGATATTAGCTCTGGAGCGATAATATTTTCGGAATGCAAATACCCGAGGATGGTAAGTACAACTAATACAAAAATAGTAATATATATAAGCATCAACGTATATTTTAACCAAGTTTGGTTTTTAAGTCAAATAAATAAGAAGAAGTCTTTAAAAAACCTAAGGAAGCAAACCAGAAAAGCAACCGCATATTTATTGGCAAGTTACTATATTTCCAAATGTATGTATGTGTTTCCCTAAATAAGTTTTTCCATCTAGCATAATCTCTTAGACTAGTAACATTTAAAAAACTTGCTTTAGCCACAAATTTTAAATAATTCCCAACCAAAATATAATCATCACCTTTATCTTCAAAAAACTGATCCAATAATTCAGCGCATTTTAATTGCTCTTCAACTTTCGCTAAAGTAGGAACAGACACTATTGAGCCATCATTAAATTTATTATAATGATAATTGGAATTACAAACAACCAAGGTTAAATTACTATAATACCGTAAACGCGACATATAACCAAGATCTTCCCACATATTTATACCATCATAAAAGAAAATATTCTTGTCCAGGTATAAGGATCTTTTAACCATTTTATTACAAACAGAAGAATAAAGTAAATCGAACTGTAAATTTTTTAAAGAACTTTTTGATTCTTCCTCATATAAATAATTTTGGTTAAAAGAATGTGTACCAAATTCGTGAACAATATTACAGCATACAATATCTGCATTTTTTGCTTTTGCGGCTGAGTACATTTCCTGATACAAATTTAGATCGCACCAATCATCACTATCGCAATGAATGACATATTCACCTGAAGCTGCTCTGAGACCTATATTTCTAGTTGCTCCTGAACCTAAATTTTTTGAATTATGTATAATTCGAACTTGATCTTTTCTATTCGGGTAATCTCCTAGTATTTCATTCAATAAGTTAATACTATTATCAGGCGTACAATCATTAATAAACAAATATTCAATTTGCTGCAATTTTTGTTCAAAAAGGGATCGCAAACACTTTTCAAAATATTTCTCAGCATTAAATACAGGAATTATTACAGAGACCATATACTTTTTTGTTTTTGTTTAATAAATTTACTTCTATAATTCAAAAAAAAGAATTTTAAAGAATAGAAAACTCCACCACTTCTATATAGTATTTTGCAAAAATCAGAAATAGAAATTTTCAAATGTCCTTTTAAATATCCCTTTATTACTGGAGGTAAGAAATATTTTAGATCTTGTTGATTAAACTTTACAGCATGTAATGTGAGTAAATCAAAATAATAAAAATATTGAGCTTTTTCAAATTCATCAAAATATTTACTATTACCGGAAAAGCTAAATTCAGATACACGTATAATTGCTTCTCCTCTGCTAATATTTTTAATCAGACTAAAAGCTGATACTTCTAGAACTAACATATTATCCGAATAAAATGCTCGAGGGTAGCATCGTATATTAACTTCTTTATAAGCATCTGTTGAAAAGATATACTCACCTAGACTGCTCGCTAAAAATAGACCCTGTGCCTTTTGAACAGCAAACTTCGTTGAAGTCTCCAAATTGACATGTTTAATTTTATCAGCGATCTTTTCGCTAAATTCATTGACATGCTGAATATCAAAACGAAATACGTTGGCATCACTAGAGCTAAAAAGTTCATCATAAAATGCTTGAACAGCATCCTTTGACAATTGGTCATCATCTCCAAGAATCATAAACCAATCCGTTTGGACTAATTCAAGACATCTAATCCAATGGTAACACAGGTTTTGTCCGCCTAAATTATCATCGAAATATCGATAATTGATGTTCAATTTATCTGAATAATATTGAATAAGAGCTTCTGGGTTTTCAGGACTTGCATCATTACAGATCAGACAATAAAGTCATGATTTGTTTGCATACTTAATGATTTTAATGTCTCTTCAAAAAATCTTAGATTATAGTATGCAATTACAATGGTTAACTTCATGTCAATTTTATGGTATGATTGTCTGCTAATAATGCTTTGTACAAAAATAGTCTTCTATCTCCTAAAATAGTCTGAGAAAAATTATCTCTAGCATAAGAATAGGCATTTTTACTTATAAACTGTCGTAGGTCCGATTTTTCAACAATTGAAAGAATAGCTTTTTCAAAATCATCCATATCATCTGCAATAATAGCATTAGTCTGACTTAGAAGACCTATCCCCTCAGCCCCTAAACTAGTCGAAACAACCGGAAGACCCTGAGCAAGGCCATATAATATTTTTGTTCTAATACCGCTACCGATTTTTAAGGGAACAATTAAAATACTATTGCGCGAAAACGACTGGAGATCATCAACAAAGCCTACAAAATTAATATAATCAAGCGATTCATACTTTTTAATCGTATTTGCGGACCACTTCCCTGTTATATTTAAAATTAAACCTGTTTTATTAAATACACTTTGCGCAATTGTTTCAATATACCAATCAACTGCCTCTTTATTTGGATAATGTGACTCTCCCCCAACAAAAAGTAGTTTTTCAATTATACAATTATCTGGCAATTCAAATGCTTCATCTAGAATGGGAAATGCACAATTTTCAACTTTAGTATGAAGACCATTTTTGATTAATTTAAACTTATCGTCCTCACTGAATGTTAATACCAAATTGTATTGATTTAAGAGTGTCACTTCAAGCTTCTTGTTAATTCTAATTTATAGGTTTCATAACTGTTTCTAACGCCATTTTTGATTAAACTCATCTTTTCGTAAAGAATCTCATGCTCGACATAAACCGTCGGATATTGACGATTAAAAGCACTAACTAAACTAAGAAATTCTTTATGTTCAATCTGTACCACATCGGGTTTTAATTCTTCTACAATCGCCATCAATCTCATGATCAAAGCCGGATTAAATAAATTAAGAAACCACAAATTTCCTTTATAATCTCCGATTAATGATTCGTCTTTTTTTGCAAAAGAAAACTTTTGTACAATGAGATATAGTTTCTCTTTTACCTTTTGAAAAAAACTAATTTTTGAGAGATCTATTGACAAAATCTTTACTTTATCCAATTTTAATTGAAGCTCTTCAACATATCTAATTCATTCTTATTTTTATAATTACAACGAGGTAAATTTCAACTTTATGTTGCAAATATTGTAAAAATGCATATTGTGAAACTTTACCGCCTTCCTCCAAAGGATAAGGAATAATTGGTGTAGCTATTAATAATTTCATGTTTTAATGTATACCTTAATCAATGTTCAATTGTTTTTATCAAATCTTGAGTCTAGAATACTCAAACTGTAAATCAAATAAACACATATGAATATTCTAAATTTTGATAGGAATTGTAACTATAATAACTCAATTCATTTCAATTTCAATTTGCTTTTAACAAAATTTATAACCCAATTTCTTTCTCGAGATGCCAAACCTAAGCTAAAAATTAGAATCAAAAGAATCACTTCAAGCATCAAAGTTCCTAAAGTAACTTGGAATAAATTATAGGTGATAGATATTCTATTGAAAACGATTAATATCAATAAATAGATAAAGATCAGTCCCACAGCAAAAAGATAGAATAAGAGATCTTTACGCTTAAATTTTAAATATCTATCTACAAAATAAAACCTAAAAAGTTGCATAATGATATAAATAACAAGTTTTCCGTAAAAAGCATAAACCGGATTATAACCATATTTCATCAAAAAATAGGCTAATGGTAATATGCAAAAATTAATAAGAGTAAGGACAATATTATATTCTTTCATTGTCCCAATTGCAGTTGCAGACATCCAAAAAGGTCCAGCAAGCGCATCAATTAAAGAACAGAGTATGATTACCTGAACAAATCCCTCGGCATAAGTCGGTACTTTATCTCCGAGCCATAAAATTAAAATACTATGTGTAAAATAAAGAATGGGTGCTGAAATGATAGCCATCAAAAAAAATGAATACTTAGATGTACCTAAAATTATCTCCTTATGTGCTTCGTAATCCTTTAAAGCATAACTCTGAACAATTTGCGGATTAAATGCTAATTGAAAATTAGAAACAAAATTATACATTGCGCCATTGATCTGATTGGCAATACCTAAAGCAGCATTTGCAACGACTCCATGAAATAAATTTAATATTATACTGATCCCCTGATTGGATGCAACCAATGCAATTTGTCCAAATAAAATCCAGCCGGAAAAACTAAATAATTCTTTAATTTTGTCAAATCTTTATAAAATTTAAAGAGGTCTCTTTAGGGAATACTTTCTTGCAATAAAAGTAAAACATGAGATTCGTTAAAACGCTAACAATCATGTATAAAACACCATAAAAAATAAGGTGATCGAAGGAGGGAAATAAGATCAATAAATAAACAATAACTAACTTTGCTATTGTTTCAAAAATCCCAAGATATGCGTAGTAAGACATACGCTCGTAAGCCAAGATCATACCATTGTAAGGGACTCTAATAATATCGACCATCGTGATAATTATGGTCATCTGGTACATCACATTTGCAGCATAAATCCGATCGGTAGGTATATTTAGTTTATTATTAAGTACCCAAAGACCAATTGTTTCAGCAAGAAGTAATACAACAAAGGATATCAAAATATGATTGATCACACTGATATTAAATATTTTCCTAACATGCTCAACGATACCGGAGGCTTTTTCAAAATTAATAAATCTTTGTGTTGCCACGTTCATAGATCCATTCAGAAATGAAAAAAGGACCACAATTCCGCCAACCAGATTATAAATTCCAAAATCCTCTACACCTAATACCTGAAGCACAACCCGAGAAGTATACAAAGATACAGCTAGACTGAAGAACATTCTAAGATAGAGAAATAGCGTGTTCTTTGCGATAGTTTTAGAAGATGATGTCATAAATATGGAAAAAATAAAGAGGTAATAAACTATTAGTTCATAACCTTCTTATATGCGCGAGTGATGATGAGAAGAAGAATGGCTATTATACCGCTTATAAAGCCCCCCACAAGAACGCCCTTGATCTTGCTTGGTTTTTCTGTTCGTAAGGGATAAATTGGATTATCAACAATCTGAATAAGAGGAGATTCTTTAAGCATAGCCATTTTTGATAACTCAAGATTTTGTAACAAGTGACCAAGTATAGCTTTATTCGTTTCTGCCGTCGCTTGAGAACGTTGCGCCGGAACTGTGCGTTGTGCTTGTTTTGTTGGATTCAAATTCGGCGTATTGTCAATTGCTACTGCAGCAGAACTAATGGCACCATATAAATTTTGACGAACGGAATCCGTCTTATGTTGCAAAATTTCAATATTATCTAAGGATTTTTTGGTCTTTGTTGTCACATAGAACTTATTCACCTCACTGACCAGAGCATCGTTAAATTCTTTCGAAAATGTTTCGTCAGTAGATTTGACCTCAACTTTGATAATTGACAATTTTTTATCAATTTTTCCAACAATCAAATTTTTCTGATTAATATTCTGAACAAATTTCTGCAAAAGACTGTCACGTTCTCGGATCATTGTCTGCGAAACATTCTTAAAATTAATGTTCAAAAGTTTAGATTTACGCTCTTGCCATTGTTCTTTATACTTATTCATTGCTATATAACGATCTAATAATAACAATGAAGTATCACTTTTCGAAGGTAAGAGTAAAGTTGCCTCTATCATCTTTCTAGATTTATATAATTCGAGTAAATTATCTCCCTGAAAAATACCCCCACTGCCGCCGCCGCCAAGGTCAATACCAACCATCGCAGCCATTCCCGCATATTGTCCTAATCCACCACCCTGATCACCAGATTCGAGTACAAAAGTCGTTAATGCCGTATACTCTGTCTTTTTAGACTTAATATAAAAAAATCCTAATACCCCTCCTATAAAACCAGCAATTATCAAAACAACCCACTTAGAGCACAAATATTTACCCCAATCGATTACAGTTAAAATGACCTCTTTTAAGCTGATCACTCTCATATTATTCACCTGACCCATACTTTATCTTAAAAGACTTACAATAATAGCTGCCAAAGAAGCAATACCTGTACCTAAACCAACCCAAGCCTGTACATTCATTTTTTCTCTTGGTGCACGTTTTGGAACTACGATCTCCGCTCCCGGTTTTACTTCGGGATAACCGCCGTCTTTTCCTTTAACCGCTCCATTCGCATACTGAACAAATACCCTTTTCTTTAAGGCATTGTCCGTAAAACCTCCTGCTTGATTGACGTAATACTTAAGGTTCTTTCCTTTTACATAAACCACATTATTGGGATTTAAAACTTCTCCCATTACCTTGACAGTTTCCAATTCTTTAGGAACCATGATAATATCACCATCCAGAACTAAAAGATCGCCACGTTGGTAAGGATTCGCTAGAATTTTATTTAACTCAATGCCGACTAAATCACTTGGTTCAATCTCTGGAGTAGATACACCTTGTTGTGAAACTTTCGCTAAGGCTTTATTTTTAGCATTTGGATTTACAGCTGTAAGTTCATCGTCTTCTCTTTCAGTATTAACATCGTTGTATCTTGATCTTCATCGGAATTCTTACGCATTTCTCTCTTAAGGCGCTCTTTTTCCTTTTTCTCCCCAGCTTTCAGCTTTGAAACCCCTGTACGCTTCAATGAAGCGCCTTCGGTATACGCATAAGAAGTTAATCCACCAGCACGTTTAATGATATCGGAGATACGTTCGTCTTCTCTAGAAATCGTATATATTCCAGGAAACAATACTT
Source organism: Sphingobacterium sp. IITKGP-BTPF85 (assembly GCF_001006065.1). NCBI lineage: Bacteria > Pseudomonadati > Bacteroidota > Sphingobacteriia > Sphingobacteriales > Sphingobacteriaceae > Sphingobacterium > Sphingobacterium sp. IITKGP-BTPF85. The sequence goes on along the minus strand of NZ_ASZT02000008.1, from coordinate 39,177 downwards.
CGCCCTCTACCTTTACTTGTCTTTGTGTTCTGAAACCGGCATCGCCTAACACGGTAATGACATCATACGGTTGCAACGCAATATTTAAATCAGATACAATTCCTTCGTTAATCTCGACGATTATAGTCTGAGATGAAGTAGGATCTGCAACTTCTCTATTGTTTAAACGTCTAGCAATTTCAATACGTGCATTTTTTGCAGCTTCATTCAAACCACCTGCTTTTTGAATGAGATCGCCTAACGTTGCATTACTTGCAAAAGGAAAATCTCCGGGCAAACGAACTTCACCTTGAACCGTAAACTTATATTCGTCCCTTAGATCAAAAATTGAGGCAATCTCAATTTTGTCTTCTCTTTTTAACGGAATATCTGCTGCTGTTCCTGCTAGTATTTCACGAACATTGAAATTAATAAGCTCTGCCGTATTGTCTGCTCTCAATCTATTAATGATACCTCTTTCCAAAAAGGCATCTTCACGTATACCGTCTGCTTGTTCTAATAATTGCTTCAGAGTCATTCCTGGTTCCATTCCATATAAGCCTGGACGAAAGACTGCTCCTAAAATACTAACACGATTGGCAAAGCGTTCCAAGATTGGCTCCACAATAAACTGATCACCTGCCTTTGGACTGTAATCAGCAAATTGATCCGAATAAATATCTTTGACACTACGTTCTTTATCCGTCTTTTGCAATACTTTGACCTTTGCGGTGTATGCATTTTCACTAAATCCACCAGCATATTTAACTAAATCCAATAATGATTCACCAGATACGGTTTCAAAAATAGCTGGACGTTTGACTTCTCCTTCAAATTGTACCCGGCTACCATAAACCGGAATATGGATAATATCCTGATCTTGTAAACGGATATTTCCGCGTTGGATGCCATTCGCTAAGAAATCATATAAATCAATGGTCGTAACAACCTGATTGTTACGAACCACTTGGATCTGACGGTAAGTCCCCTTTTCACTAGGACCGCCTGAAGCATATAGCGCATTGAATACAGTAGCTAAAGATGGTAAGGTATATGTCCCCGGCTTTGTCACGGCACCTGTTAGTGTAATTCGGATACTACGGATATTACCAATGTTGACATCAACCTGCGTATGACCAGAACGAATAGCTGGGTAAGTACCACTCAAACGTTGTTGGATCTTATTTTTGCGGCCGAACTGATAATCCTGAAACAGCTACTTTGCCCACATATTCAACTGTAATGCTTCCGTCAGGATTAACTGGCAATTTATATGATGCTTCATTATCTCCTGTAATATCCAATAAAATTTCATCGTCAGGTCCAATAATATAGGAGCTTGGAGTTGCCATCCTCAAGTTTGGCTCAAAAGTAATTTCGCTGTTCTTAAATAAATCGGAACCAAAAATTTTAAGCTGCCCGTTGTCAATTTTTAAAGAATCCTTACTGTTTTTTTTTGTTTGTAAAGAATCTATTTGGGATACACCATTTACTTGACGTCCCGTAGTGGAGCGTGTATTATTTGATTTATTTTGTATCTGATTTGGTTGTTGCTTATTTCTTTTTATCTTCTGCAAACGATCTTTCAGCTTTTGAGTTTCAACCGCAGAAATACCCTGTGCACGGGCAAATCCATCCAATTGACTTTCACCATAGCCCATCAGTTCAGCTCGCTTTACATACTGCTCAATTTGAGCATCCGTTAAATCATCAACTCTTATATTTGCTGGATTGGTCTGTGCATGAATGGATCCAAAAAAACTCACTACACACAACAACAATATCACTCTTTTCATTCTAATTTGAAATTTTCACAAAAATAGGTAAATTTATTTAATTGAGAGGCACAGGTATTCACCATAACCTGATTTACGCAGCGGTTCCGCAATTTTTAATAATTGCTCTTTATCAATATAGCCCATACGATAAGCTACTTCTTCAATCGCTCCGATCTTCATACCCTGTCGCTCCTCGATCACTTGAACAAACTGAGCTGCCTGCATAAGGGATTGAATTGTTCCCGTATCTAACCAAGCGGTACCCCGATCAAAAACAGCCACATTAAGTTTCTCACGCTCCAAATAGACTTTATTGATATCGGTAATTTCTAATTCTCCCCTAGGAGATGGTTTAATTTGTTTTGCAATTGCTACCACATCATTATCGTAGAAATATAAACCTGGGATAGCAAAATTTGATTTTGGCACTACAGGTTTCTCCTCTATCGAAATTGCTTTTTTATTCTCATCAAATTCAACTACACCATACCGCTCTGGGTCATTCACTTGATAGGCAAAAACCGTTCCTCCATCAACATCCACGCAGGATTGTAGTAACTTAGACATGCCCGATCCATAGAAAATATTATCGCCTAAGATCAACGCTACCTTATCATCACCTATAAATTCTTCACCCAAATGAATGCTTGTGCAAGGCCATCGGGACTGGGTTGTTCGATATACTCAAATCTACATCCAAGTTGCGAACCATCGCCAAGTAGTCTTTGAAACTGTGGTAAATCTTGAGGTGTCGAAATAATTAATATCTCATTGATCCCCGCCAACATTAAAGTGGATAAGGGATAATAAATCATTGGTTTATCATATACAGGCATCAATTGCTTGCTCACCGCCAATGTCATTGGGTGTAAACGTGTTCCTGATCCTCCTGCTAGTATAATTCCTTTCATTTTTTTGTTTTAGTTACGTAGTAATTAGTGACGTAGTGACTAGTAAAGTAGTAACGCATTTTTTTTTAGTGACTTAGTTTTTCTTAGTAACATAGCGACTAGTAAAGTAGTGACGTAGTACTTTTATATTTTATTTTTAATATTTTCTATTAATTTCAACAGCATTCTTCTTATCTGAACATTTTCATCTAAAGCTGAATCAATGACAATTGTATACCCTAATAATTTAGCTATTTCAATTTGGGTTTCAATTTCACTCAATGAACCCAAAGCGATATATAAAAATTGGAGAAATTCTTTAGCAGATCTTCTCGCAGCTCCTTCTGCAATATTACTTGGAACTGAAACGGCAGCTCTTCGAATTTGACTGGTCAAACCAAATTTTCCACCTCAGGAAAATCATGAGATAAATCATATATACTTTTAACATATAAAAGTGAACGTTGATACACAATTAAATCTTTATGACTTCTCATCTCTTATATTTTAGTGATTATATCTTTCGATTACTTCTTCACCTCCTCTTTACATCGTTACTTTCGTGACTTGATAATTCCATTACTCCGTCACTAGTTTACTTTGTTACTTTAACCCTTCGTTATCCAAACATCTCACTAGGCTATCTTTCCAAAATGGTACTTCCACTCCGAATGTTGCTTTGATTTTCGTTTTATCTAATAGCGAATACTTTGGTCTTTTTGCAGGGGTTGGATATGCTGTTGTCGGTATGGCCTGTATCTCACAGTTCAAACCTTTAATATCGCGAATAGCAACCGCAAAATCATACCAGCTAATTTCGCCTTGGTTGCTGTAGTGATAAACACCACCTTTCCATTTTCCTGAATTAACAATATCTACAATTGCCTGCGCTAAATCTTGCGCTGAGGTCGGAGAACCGATCTGATCGTTAATAACGGAAATGGAATCCCGTTCAGATAGCAGACGCAACATGGTTTTTACAAAGTTTTTTCCAAAAGTGGAATATACCATGAAGTTCGAATGATAATCGCCTCGGGGTACCATTTCAGTATTGCTTGCTCACCTTTTAACTTTGTTGCTCCGTAAATATTAATTGGACTGACTGGAGCATCTTCGGTCAATGCGACACTGCTACTTCCATCAAAGACATAATCGGTCGAAATCGCAATCAATTTTGCGTTATGCAATCGACAATACAGCGCAATCTCTTCACTAGCCAAATGATTAACCTGTTCTGCCAGGTCAGCATCTGATTCGGCTTGATCGACCGCAGTATATGCTCCGGCATGAATAATCAAATCGGGTTGATACATACTCAGAATATCCTGAATAATCGTAATCTGATCCAAAGGAAGCTGTTTCCGATCCAAGAAAAAACATTCTTTAGACACATCCTGAGCCAGCAGAACTTTCAATTCTTGACCTAACTGCCCGGATGTTCCCGTAATAACAATACGCTGTTTTTGACTAACCGATTCCATTTTTTTCTTTAAATGCCCTAAAGGATTGTGCTTCTTCATCTTTCATAGAAAGAATCATATCTTCCCGAGGTATCTGCCAATCAATACCTAGCTCTCTATCTAACGGATGAACTCCGTCTTCTGCTACTTTGTGATAATGATTATCGCACTTGTAGAAAAATACAGCATTTTCTGATAATACCGAAAATCCATGTAAAAATCCACGTGGAACATATAACTGTCTTTTATTTTCTGCAGAGAGCTCTACTGCTACGTACTGAGCATAAGTAGCTGATCCTGGACGTACATCGACAGCAACATCCAATACCTTCCCCTCCAAAACACGCACTAATTTAGCTTGACCGTGATCTCCATTTTGCATATGCAATCCGCGAACAACACCATACTGCGATTGGGATTGGTTATCTTGAACAAATGCTGGTTTTGCCCCTACAATCTGTTCAAATTTCTGATCATTAAAGGCTTCAAAAAGTAACCTCTCTCGTCTTCAAAGACTGTCGGTTCTAAAATAAAACAGCCTTTTAATTTAGTTTCGGTAAAATTCATGGTTTATTTTTTAGTGACATAGTAACGATAGTGAACTAGTAACGTCGTCATTTTTAGTGAACTAATACTCGTCACTTCTTTACTTGTTACTCTGTTACTTCTTTACTTGTTACTCGGTCACTTTTTAATCCTTGTACTGTTTATCGTAATATTTTTGGTAATCTCCGGAAGTAACACTTTCTAACCATTCTTTGTTGTTCAAAAACCAATCGATTGTTTTGGAAAGACCTTCTTCAAACGTTACAGAAGGATACCAGCTGAGTTCCTTATTGATCTTGGAGGCATCAATAGCATAACGTAGATCATGACCTGGGCGGTCTTTAACGAAAGTAATCAGTTGTTCTGCTGTACCTGCTGGACGCCCTAATTTCTCATCGACCTGTTTACATAACTCTTTGACCAAATCAATATTCTGCCACTCATTGAATCCGCCAACATTATACGATTCACCATTCTTACCTTCATGAAAAACAAGATCTATTGCCGTTGCATGATCGATCACAAATAACCAGTCACGTGTATATTTACCATCACCATAGATCGGTAATGGTTGATTGTTCAAGATATTATGAATACATAAGGGAATCAATTTCTCTGGAAAATGATTGGGACCATAGTTATTGGAACAATTGGTCAGTACGATAGGTAAACCATAGGTATCATGGTATGCCCGAACAAAATGATCGGAACTAGCCTTCGATGCGGAATAAGGTGAATGCGGATCATAAGATGTTTCTTCCGTAAACAGACCTTCAGCCCCTAATGCCCCAAATACCTCATCGGTAGAAACATGATGAAAACGTTTACCTGTAAAATTATCTTTCCAGATCTGGCGCGCAGCGTTCAATAGATTAACAGTACCGATCACATTGGTCATCACAAATGCCGTAGGATCTGCAATAGAGCGATCCACATGAGATTCTGCTGCTAAATGAATGACACCGTCGGGTTTATAGTGTTCGAAAACACGAAACATATCCAAGGCATCGGTAATATCTGCCTTAACAAAGGTATAATTCGGCTTTTCTTCGATATCCCGTAAGTTTTCGAGATTACCGGCATAAGTCAACGCATCTAAATTGACAATATGATAGTCAGGATATTTAGTGACAAAATTTCGTACAACATGCGAACCTATAAAACCCGCTCCACCTGTAATTAGGATTGTTTTAGTCATAATATGAGCAAAATATTTCTTAACAGCTTAAAGCCCCTTAACGATAATTAAGGGATTAGCATCAAAAGTAATAAGATTTTATGAACAATCAACCAAGGTAAGCGAGTAAAACAAGCTAAAATGCGGTTTTAAGCCTATTTTCTTATTAAAAATCAATTTTCCACTTGTTCTTGGTATAAACCAGATATGGGTACGACAACTCGAAAAGGTTTCGTCTTGCCCCCTTCAAAATGCAATTTCCCGGAAATAGTCGTGAGTACCCCGGTCAGGTCTAGGGCACTAATGTCTCTATTCATTAGTTTATAACGGATAGATACTTCTGGTTGTGTTAAACTATCATATTGGAAGGGAAGTGATAAAGACTGATCAAGCTGTATATTGACATCAGGGTGTTTTAAATTGACACTTTTTATTGTAGCATGCTTTAATTTTTGATCACTGCTGTTGGTATGGATCACAATCACACCGCTCTTCACACTGCGATCGCCACTGTACTGTCCCGGCCGCTCCTGAAAAAGATAACTGACGGATAACGCACCGTGCTCCGCTAATCGTTGGTTCGTCTGCTGTGCTGTCCAAAAGTAATAACTGCCAAATAAAAATAATACAATTAAAATAATTACAATAATCATTGTGGGTAAAGGTTAAGGGTTGTAAACAGTAACACTGTAATGCTCAAAATGGTTTTGCATATAGTAAACATGATTTGCATATAATAACGTAATCAAAAGCCACATCGTATGAATTCGAAATCTTTCATCAGTTTTTTAACTGAACATCAACTTCCTACACAGGCTCTGTCCGTCGATCACAAATATAATTACTGAAGATCAAGCAGATACTGCTTTACTATTAATTTATTATAAAATAAACAGGAGATCATTTGTTTTTCTTTTCTCATTATACCGCTGTGGTACTGGCCATAAGCATATAAAAAAGGTACCTTGACAAGCAAGGTACCAGAAACTAATTCATAATTTGGAAAGTAATAAGGCTACTGAAATACGGGTAGATCCAATTGCTGGACATTTTGTTCTTTTTGATGCTGATAAACGTTTTCAATTGGGATACTCATTTTGAAGGGGAGCCTATCGCCACCTTTTAAATTTAATACCCCGATCAGCTTGACTTTACAACCTGTTAGATCTACGACCTGCTGGGCTGAATTGATTCGAAAACGGACCGAAACAGCTAATCCTTGATCTTTATTTTCTACAAAGGGAATACTAGCAGATTGATTTAATTTGACCGACACGCCTGAATGATAAATCTTAACTTTTCTAATCACGATAGCCCGCAATTGTTCATTTTGACAAGATGCACTAAAAATAAGAGAACCATGGCGACTTTTGAGATCGCCACTATACTGACCTGCGTGATCTTGGATACGATAAAGGGCATTTAATGTAATCTGTTTCTCAAATGGTGAACGTCTGTATTTCCGCTCGTATAAATAGTACATCACACAGGCCGAAAAAAAAACTAAAATAAAAATATAAATCATCATATGTATCTGTTAAATATTAAACTAAATTTTAGAGGACTTCGAGCGAACTCAAAGAATAGCTTATCAGGTTGTTATAAAAATGAAATAAATCCTTTTAAAGAATCTTTTGCAAGACTTTTATAACAGCTCCTAATTTTATCCAAAAGTACAGATGAAATTGATGTTACAACAGAGACCCCAGGGTCTTATTTACAATTTAGATAAAAAAAATCATAGTAATAAACGGCAATACTCATCTAAATACTGCACATTTGCAGGAACAAATGACACCTGACCTTATCAAGCCATTTCTTCTATTTTTTTATTTGTAGTATCCATAAAAGGATCTGCAAAAACAGAACGCGCCACTCAAATTTCGCCGATACTTATAGCACATGAGCATCTGAACGAAGACAGTCCCCTGTTTTATTACCACAATAAATCCATTTTCCAAAACCCACAAGTTAAACCGGAGCAATATAATGCAAAAGGGATCTACTGGCTCCGGATCAATATTCCGGCAAGCAACGACCTTAAAAGAAAAACCTATATCCTTTCTTTTAACAATCTAACTTATGTAGACCTCACCTTAATCGATGACCGCACGAGCGCAGCGATCGAAAATCGAAAATCGGGACTGTTCAGACCGCTTAAGGAGATTTCTCCCGGGGATGACCGGAATCATTTTACGCTTGAACTTGATGTCTCAAAGACCTACACATGCCTACTAAAAATTAAGCACAGCAAGGGGTATAGCCCCCAGCTGGATTTTTACATCGAAGACCAACTGAGCTACCTTAAAAGAAAACAAAAAGAGTCCAATACCTATGCCTTCCTGGAAGGAGCGATTATTGTCATGTTGCTTTATATCGCACTGGCTTGGCTAGTATCACACTATCGCCCCTATATCTGGATATTCACCTTTTTAATGGCAGTAGGAATATATAGTTTTACGCTACAGAAGGACTTTATAGACTTATTCTTTCCTGAAAATCCACGATTGGGCTGGACCATCGCTCCATTATTTTATCGGCTCGGTACGATCAGCTTCTACCTGTTGCTCCTGGATTTTCTAAATCTTAAAAAACTGAGTTCAAAATTTTATAAACTGGCAATCCTCATCTGCTTATTGGTGATCTCGTTTGCTGTTTTCAGCTTTATATACTGCTATACAACCTCCAATTACTTTCTTTCCAACCGCATTAATTTTATTTTAGGAGCGATACACATTGCTTATTTGTCGACTCTATTTATTTATCTCTGGAAAAAGGTGGACGAACCACAGCGATTCCTGGCCTATGGCGCGACCTGTTTTTCATTAGGAATCGGGTTAATTGTGATTTTGTTGATCAAGATGGATGAAAAATCACTACTTATATCCCGGCCGCGATTCAACTATTTATACTCAGCATAACCATTATCTTTCTAATTGCGATCAGATTACGAATCCGCAAGCAGGAACTCGAATATCACAAATCAATTGAGATTCGGGTGGAAGAACGAACAGCTGAACTGCATTTGGCCAATATCGTTCTAAATGAACAACAGGTGGAGCTCTTAGAAAAAAATAAATACATTGAAACTTTAATTGACGAGCTCAACCACAGGGTTAAAAACAATCTGCAGCTTTTATATAGTCTGGGAAGTCTCTATCGAAAAGGAAATAAAAACAGCTTGGCCAACAATCCCGGCATTCAGGAGATGCAAAGCCGCATCCATACCATGATGCTCGTTAATCAACTCCTGGTCTATAATAAAGGGAATAAATTAAAATTAGATCAACTGGTGGTAGAAATCATAAGCTACCTTCAAATGCTATATGATCCAAAGAAAAAGATTGAGATCGACCTATACTGTGTACCCGATTATTGGATCCCCACGCATATATCAACATCATTAGGTTTAATCATTACGGAGCTTCTAACCAACGCTTATAAGTATGCGTTTCCGGATGAAAGGAAGGTGTCTGCTAAAATCACGCTAGGCATCAAACTGTCTACGGACAAATTGATGATAGAATGCCGGGACAATGGCATCGGATCAAATACATTAGTGGCCGGCTCGTCTTTGGGAATCGCACTGATCAGAGACCTCACACGACAAATCAAGGGAGAGGTCACCATCGATCATAAAAATGGGTATCACTATCAATTTGAATTTAAAAAAGGTTTATGGAAATAAAAGTATTAATTATCGAAGATGAAATGATAATCGCGCGTTTTATAGAGCAACATTTCTATTCTTTTTATGAGAATATACAGATTAATATTGCACTTTCTGTTGAAGAGGTCGACACGTACATGCAGGTACAACAACCGGATCTGGTCCTGTGCGATATTCAATTACAGGATCATTGTGATGGAATTGATCTGATGGTGAAATATAAAGCTGAAAAGCAATTTGCCCTCATCTTTATCACATCGTTTGAATCCAAGCAGAGTATCGATCGGACAACGGCTGTAAATCCGGACAATTATATTATAAAACCACTGAATGAAAGCCGCCTATATGCCGGAACGCATATCGTATTGCAGCGTCTGCTCAACACGTATACCGATCCTAATGCAGAGATGAATCTAGCTGGATTGACCTCTTCGGAAAAACAGGTGTTAGTATTAATCGCCAATGGGTATACGACCAAATATATCGCAGATAAACTATGCTTAAGCCCATACACGATTAAAAATACGCGCCACCGTATCTGTCGCAAGCTTTCACTAGGAGAAGAAAATAATGCGCTTCTAACCTGGGCAATCAAATATCAGCACATACTGGAAAATTGAAAGTTGTTTAGAATAGCTCAGAAACAACTTTCAATTTGCTATTCGCCAATAGCATAATACTGAAAACCGAATCTTTCGAGGATCCTAAACAACTTGCGTATTGCTACTCGCCAATAGCATAGTACTGAAAACCGAATCTTTCGAGCTGCTTTCTATCTAAAATCTTGCGGCCATCAAATACAAAAGCTGGTTTTTTCATTGCTTCTTTTATCTGTGCCCAATCGTATTGTTTAAACTCATCCCACTCGGTCAATATCGCTACCGCATGTGCTCCTGTCAGGGCTTGATGAGGCTCGCTTACAACCGTCAATAAACGGCGGTTTTCTGCCGGAGAACGCGTGCCCAAGTAATCCAGATCACGGTAGATCTGCTCTGCAGACACCTTAGGGTCGTAAACAACAATCTCCGCTTCTTCTTCTAATAAATGGTCGGCAACATAAATGGCTGCAGACTCCCGGGTATCATTGGTATCTTTTTTAAAGGCCCAGCCTAAAAACACGATTTTCTTACCATTGACCGTATTGTACATGGTCTTAATGATATGCTGTGCAAACCGCTCTTTCTGATGATCATTTAACAAAATGACCTGCTCCCAATAATCAGCAACAGCAGTTAAGTTGTAGGAACGGGCGATATACACGAGATTTAAAATATCCTTCTGAAAACAGGAACCACCAAACCCGACAGATGCCTTCAGGAACTTAGGCCCAATCCGGGAGTCATAACCAATGGCACGTGACACTTCATCTACATTGGCTCCTGTCACTTCGCACAGCTCGGAAATGGCATTGATCGAAGATACGCGCTGTGCCAAGAAAGCATTGGCTACGAGTTTTGACAATTCGGAAGACCATAGATTGGTGGTCAATATGCGATCTCTGGGCACCCAAGCTTCGTAAATCTGCACCAGAGCTTCTATGGCTTCCTGATCTTCTCCACCGATCAATACCCGATCGGGGCTGTGCAGGTCGGGCACAGCCGTACCTTCTGCCAAAAACTCGGGATTGGAGAGAATATGAAAATTGACACCGTTTCCGGTATTATCCAATATACTCTTCAATGTTGCGGCCGTGCGTACAGGTAAAGTAGATTTTTCAACAACAATTTTATCGTCTTTGGCGACTCGCGCAATCTGACGGGCACATAGTTCAATATATTTTAAATCGGCTGCCTGTCCCTTGCCCTTGCCGTAAGTCTTGGTTGGGGTATTGACCGAAATAAAGATCATGTCGGCCTCTTCAATCGCTTTATCGACATCGGTCGAGAAAAAAAGATTGCGACCTCTGGCTTCAGCAACGACCGCATCCAGACCGGGCTCATATATAGGAAGATTGTTTAGATCGGGGTCATTCCAAGCATCGATACGGGCCTGATTTAAATCAACAACAGTGATGGTAATATTTGGATTTTTTTGAGCAATAACCGACATGGTCGGACCACCTACATACCCTGCTCCAACACAGGCTATTCTCTTAATTTCTCTCATCTAAGTATACTAAAACAACATCATCGGCAACCATTTTTAACTCGCAACATATAAGGCGGTTACCGTAGATACGTGCATGTATCGAAATTAGTGAATTATTTACTAAATTTCAATACGAAGCGGAATAAATTTGTCTGACAACTGCTATATCTATATCTTCGTAATGTTCAACTTCTTATAAAAGAATATACATGAAAAAAAGAATATTGATAACGGGCGGAGCTGGTTTTATTGGCTCGCACTTGTGCAAAAGATTGCTCGATGAGGGCAATGAGGTCATTTCTTTGGATAACTATTTTACAGGGTCTAAAGAGAATATAGCGCCACTATTATCAAATCCATACTTTGAGGCCATCCGACATGATGTCACGATGCCTTACTTTATCGAGGTAGATGAAATCTATAATCTGGCATGCCCTGCCTCACCTATACATTATCAATTTAATGCAATCAAAACTGTGAAAACTTCGGTAATGGGCGCAATCAATATGTTGGGATTGGCAAAACGGTTAAACATCAAAATATTGCAAGCGTCTACCAGTGAGGTCTATGGTGACCCGATCGTGCATCCGCAAACAGAATCGTATTGGGGAAATGTCAACCCCATCGGTATCCGTTCCTGTTACGATGAAGGAAAGAGATGTGCCGAAACGCTGTTTATGGACTATCATCGCATGAATCATGTCAAGATCAAAATCATCCGGATATTCAATACCTATGGACCCAACATGCATCCTAATGATGGGCGCGTGGTATCTAATTTCATCATTCAGGCCTTGAACAACCAAGATATCACGCTCTATGGAGATGGCTCGCAGACCCGAAGTTTTCAATATGTGGATGATCTGGTCGAGGGGATGATCAAGATGATGGCAAGCTCAAATGACACGATCGGTCCGATCAATATGGGTAATCCAAATGAATTTAGTATCCGTGAACTTGCGGAAAAAGTGATTGAACTGACCGGATCCAAGTCAAAAATTATCTTTCAGCCTCTACCCTCTGATGATCCTAAACAAAGGAAACCGGATATTGATCTGGCTAAAGCAAAATTAAACTGGGAACCAAAAATCCAACTGGAAGAAGGACTTATAAAGACAATTGCTTATTTTAAAAATCTGTCTTAATTATAATTGCACGGTTCTGCTTGCAGATAAACCGTGCATCTTTTACGTAAAAACTAGTTTAGACAGATAAATCGCCGGTACTGAGTTTGACTTTAAAACCAAAACGTGAACCTACATTTTCCTCAGATTCAAAAAAGAATTCACCCTGGTGCGCATGAATAAAATGAGAGACTACCCATAGTCCCATACCCGTACCTTTTTCTCCCATCGCAGTGACCGCATCATGTCTAAAAATCTGTTTCTGCAACTGCTCTTGGGCTGGTGCACTCATACCGACACCGCTATCGATAACTTCAACAACGGCCCAATCCCCATCCTGATGTAAAGTCAGCTTAACAACAGAATCTTCATGACTGAATTTAACTGCATTGATCAACAGATTTCGGAGTATACTTTTCATAATATCCACGTCAAAAAAGATTTCCAGTCCCTGTTGCAGTTCGAGATCGAGATTGATATGTTTTAAATTTGCAGAAGGCTGAAGTGTCTCAACAACCCCCAATATCAAATCTTTTAAGTGAATTTGCTGCGGTATAAAACTAAGTATGCCAAGACTTGATTTGGTCCACTTGAGTAAATTGTCCAGCACACTAAAAAGTTGCTCGGCAATATCATTTCCGGTGTTGACCATAGCTGAATAGCCATTATTTTCTTCTTCCGCTTTGACCGCTAATATATTAAAGATCATCTTAAGTGAAGAAATGGGACTGCGCAGATCATGTGCTAAAATAGCATACATACTATCGCGGTTTTTAATGGCCGCTTTAAGTTCTTCGGTCTGCTTTGCGATTGTTTCATTGGAAGCTAGTATCCTGATCTGATGCTTGACACGCTGCAGTAGCTCTTTCCTATTAAAGGGTTTTGGTATATAGTCCACGCCACCACTGTCAAAGCCCCGTACAATATCTTCGGGCGATCTTAAATTTGTAATAAAAATTACTGGAATATGCTTATACAGATCCATTGATTTTAACTGCTGGGTAAGCTCATAACCATTGGTTACACCCATCATCACATCCATAAGAATGAGGTCTATTCTTTCTTTTTGAAGAACTTCAAATGCTACGGAAGCGCCGGGCGCAGGAAATACATTAAAAGACTCCCGTTCTAGAATCTCCCTCAATACGTAACGGTTTAGTCTGAATCCTCAACAACAAGGATATTATAATGTGAAAAATCAATTTCCATAGGTCATTTGCAGCTTACACAATGTTAGGGACACATCCGTAACATTATTTGTAAATATAATTTAAAATCAAAAATCCGCTACCATTAAATTAAAAAATTTTTTGAAAATAACGAAGTTTTTAAGAGTATAACCGTGATTTGGGATAAAATTGTTACAGGTAAGATCAATGTATGGCCATATCGACCAATACAGGGGAGTGATCACTGAAGTCAATATCACCGATACGGTAATTTTTCGCTTTTAGTTTTGTTCCTGAATACAAGACAAAATCAATGCGGTACAGCTTCATAAAATAACGGTAAGTATAGCCATAGCCATTGCCGGCCTCAAGATACGCATCTTCCAAATCACCTTTGATCGTATTGTAACCATAGGAAACGGGTGTATTGTTAAAATCGCCGCTCACGACCAACGGATAGGGTGAGCCATCCAATATGCGCCTGAGGGAATCCACTTGGCGACCTCTGAATTTGAAATTATTGGAGATCGTACCCAGGGCATCAGTCCAGCTATGACGTGTATCTTCTTGGTAAAGAAGTGTCCCTTTGACCTGGTTCCAGTTGGTCGTCTGTAAATGAAGTTGCCAATACGAATCTTTTTATTATTGACCGTTATATCGGCCAATAAGGCACAATTGGGACGCTCGGGAAAGGAAATCGTCGAAATCGAATCTAAAGGGTATTTGCTAAGAATAGCGAGTTGATCATATTGTCCCCCTCCTCCGGTGATCACGACATAGGGCATACTGCTAAAGATCTGCTTGAGATCTGCCTCTGTACAATCTGCAGGAACTTCCTGCAGGCAAATGGTATTGACTTGGTTGGTCGAAAAATACGCTGCAATCTGTTCCATAGAAGATAAATTATAGATCATTTTGAACTCGTGGACATTGTATGTCGCAAATTTAATCTCAGCCAAATTCCCTTCTTCCGGTTGATGCATCTGAAACTTATGTGGATAGTAATGGAAGTTGGCCAGTATCGCAATTAGCGGACAAATACTATACCAACTCTTTTTGTACCAAGCAATAATTAACACAAACAAATTGCAAAAGAGCAACATCGGCAGGACAACACCGATCCATTGAAAAAATACAAAAGTATCGGGAGAGACATATAAGGCCAGAAAAGATAGGGAGGTGACCACCATCAATATCACAGCGGCGACTTTGCCCAAAGAGGCACGGATGCGGAGCGGTTGAGGTGTTGGACGGTTATTCATAGGTCGGTAACAGCTTTATAAATCAGGATTGTGAATTGGGAGCTTGATGCTAAAGGTGGTTCCCTGACCTTCTTCGGATTCGACCGTGATCGTACCATGCATCTGCTCAATGATGGCTTTGCAAATGGACAGTCCCAGCCCGGTACCTTTGGCCGTTTCATTGATCTTAAAGAAACGGTTGAAGATCGATTGCTGAAGATGTTTGGGAATACCGATGCCATTGTCTTTGACATAAAGCTCAAAAAAGTCCTCGCCTATCCGGTAACCGATATGAACAGCACCATGCGGAGGGGTAAATTTCATGCTATTGTTGATCAGATTGACCAGCACTTGCATGATTCTACCGCGGTCTAATTGGACCGTGAGTTCTTTTTCGGGTATATCGATAATAAGCACCGGATGATCTTCTAAGTTGCTGAAACTTAATGAGAGCTCATTGAGGATGCTTTGGAGGGATACCAGATCTGCATTAAACCGCATTTTGCCTGCATCCATCTGGGACATCTCCAGTACATCTGAAATCAAACGCAATAACTGGTTGCTATTGGTGGTCAGAATCTCGCCGTACTCTTTGCGCAATTCGGGATCTGGTGTTTCCGCAATAATATTACCAAAACCAATAATAGCACTCAAAGGGGTACGGATCTCATGATTCATATTGGAAATAAAGGCTGATTTTAATTTTTCGGACTCTTCAGCAGCCTCTTTGGAGCGCAGCAATTGCTCTTCATATCTGATCTGATCGGAAATATCCCGCTGAATGGTCCAGACAATATCTTCCCCATTCCCATTTTTAATAATCAAGGAACTGCATTCTGAACCGATGATATCCATTTCAGGATAGGGTATGTCACATCGGTACTGGAGATAACCTGCCGCATCTTGTACTTTTTGAAAGAAGGCTTCCCACTCTTCTTTTGAACTAAAATTTTTCAATCGCTCGTACACCAGCATATGGGTAATCTCTTCTTCATCAGATAAACCATTCTGCTGACGGCAGGCTTTATTGGCAAAAGCCAGCTGCCCATCGGTATGACAAGCAAAAATACTGTATGGGGCATTATGAACAACGGCCAACACCATTTCTAGTTCATTTCTATTTTTCATAAAATCGCTTACATTCTGCGAAAATCCGTCCATGATCGTATGGTCATTTTCCAAATATCTCGCATATTTTGTGGCGCGTATATACGCAATCGGCTGATCGGGAAGGATCATGCGGTATTCCAATGTTTTAAATTCAGTTGAATCAATGTTGACAAATTTGCGCATCTTTTCGCGATCATCGGGATGAATGGACGCCAACAAATCATTCAATGACGTAATTTTGGCTTCGAGCAAATTCGTACGCAAGAGATTGGAATAACCGGTATGCAAAAAGTTTTGATCTTGGCAATCAACGCCAATGACCGATCTGCGCCACTTTGCCTACTTCAAGCTGTGCTTTTAAGGCAGATTTGAGACGATGTTTCATATTGCTGCGTTGGGTAATATCGCGATATTGGCACAGCAAATGCTCCTCGTCAAATTTATGGATGATAAATTTAAAGAAGTAGGTCTGATCTTGCGCTGGAAGATCGTAGTTCAGGTTGGAGGTGTCCCCGGTCTGACGGCATTGATTAAATTCCTGCTCCATAAGCTGCGCAGTGGATAAAGGCAAAAGATCGAGCATATTAGCGCCGATCAACTCGGTCCGAGGATTGATTATTGGATTGTCGGTCTTGATAATGGCATCAACACATACATTATCTTGATCGATCAAGAATAAGGTATCGCTGGTCAGATCTAAGATCTTCTCCAAATATTTTAAGTTATGTAATGCTCTTTGCTCCATCATGTTTTGCTAAATTATTTCCGCTGTGACTTTTCCCATATGCCACGGTGCTGATTGCCCAATAGGTAGTAAATCCCCAGCACGACATTTACATTCATAAATATAAAATAATAGGGGATATAAAACAGTTTAGATACTTTGGGTTTATCTTTATTCAGATACCCAAAAGCTGCACAAAGGTAGAATAATACTTGACCTACAAAAATGATATGAAACACATTATAAGGTGATACATGTCTTAGTCCAATAATAATGGATAAGGGCAACAAGGCAAATAAAGCAAAAGGGGTGACCGACCAGCGCAGTACGCGGTGCGACAGATATTGGAAGCTCAACTTGCCATAATCAAAGATATTGAGCAGAGGCAATAGCCTGCTGATGGACTGCCACCCACCAGCTGCAATGCGACGTTTGCGCTTTGCCTCTTCTTCCATATTGAGCGAACCGGACTCTACGGCATAGGCATCTGGGGTGTAGGCGATACGATAGCCTTTTTGCGCAATGCCCATTGATAACATAAAATCATCTAAAAGGGTATCTTCTAGCATCACCGTAAACAAGGCCGTACGGATCGCAAATAGCTCGCCAGCAGCTCCTACTGCGGAATAATACTGGAAGTCCAGCTTCTTTAATAAGGACTCATATTTCCAATAGGTACCCTCGCCTTTGGACGATATGGTATCGGCATCGGTAAAGGCAACTCTTTTTCACCCGATACACAGCCAATACTAGGATCATTAAATTGCTGGACGATGATCGTCAGGGCATCGGTATTGAGCAAACAATTGGCATCGCTGAAAACAACAATGGGCGTATGGACTACACCCATCCCATGATTGATCGCCGCCGTTTTGCCCTTACGTAAGGGCGAACTCACGACCTGCACGTCGGGATACTGCTGCAATAAAACTTCACTATGATCGGTACTGCCATCAATCACCCAGAGGATCTTTAACTTATGATTGGGATAAGCCAGGGCCCTACAGTTTGCCATTTTTTCGGCAATAATATCCGCCTCATTGTAGGCCGCAATAAAAAGCGTGACCTCTGGAAGCTCGTCTTTACGCTGACAAACCGTCTCTTCCTGAGTCTGATAAGGCCTGTATTTGGCTAATACATAAATGACTATGGCATAGCCACATAGGTGTACAACACTAAGAGCAAACTGCACCAAAATATAAACTCTAACATAGGAGATCGCTATAAGGAGACAAAAATAGATTATTTATTTTTGGGATCAATTAAATTTGAGTCTTCATCTTTATATTGATCTTTTTTAGAAAAGATTAGTGGTATATTTTTAATCCCATTTATAAACCGGATCTTAAAGCTATTCCATAGGGAGCCGTCTGCACTGATCGTACCATACCCCGTAATCGCCTTGGCTTTTTTATTTCGAACAAAAACAATTTTACCAAATTTTTTCAACCCCAGTGCCAGTGAGCCATCCTCGCCACGTTTGATGTCGGTGCGTATGCCAATCTCTTGTGCTAAAGCGGTACGATAAGCAAATACCAGCCCGCGAACGCTCAATTCTGGCCGTTTTATAGACTGCAAGTATAAAAAGATATCACGCATGCGCTCATAGAGCCACAATGAAAATGCGGTATGCTCTTTATCGGGGACATACCCCAAGTAGAGCTCACTGCAACGACGCCGGTCTGCTCTAAATGACCGATCATAATATTGACATAGTCAACAGGATATAAGGTGTCGGCATCAATATTCATGTGATACGCACCTCTAGCATGCTCTAGTCCGCATTTTCTTGCAAATCCGCAGCCATTTTGCACTTCGTTGAAATAGGGTATCCCGGACTGCTTAAAAATAGTTTCTGTGCTATCGGTGGAGTTATTATTAACCCCTATAATTTCGATGGGGTATCGTGATGAAAGATCGCTTAAAGCCCATAAACAAGCCCATAAATTTTTATCTTCATTGTAAGCAATGACCGAAACTGTCACGAGCGGATGCTCACTCTGCTGCTGTTTTAATTGGCTAGCGATCAGATCTATGACAGCCGTCGGCACCTCATTGGGAGAAACATTGTAGGCTGATAAATATTTTTGATACCAAGGAGACTTCATCTTTTTATTCATCATCGTCTGCTAAATTTGTTTTAAAGATTCAAAAAGAGTGCGCCATTGAAGAGCAATAGGTGCAATATCAAATTTTTGAACGTCATTTCGGGCATTTTGACCCATTATTTTGCGCTCTGTTTCATTTTCTATCAGGTAACAAATATGATCGGCCAGCTGTGGAATATGACCATTTTCGACCAACAGACCATTGCGCTTATGGATAATAATATCACGGGGGCCGCATGGACAGGTGAACGATACAGGAGGGACACCATAAGCCATAGTTTCGCCCAAAACCATAGGAAACCCTTCATATCGCGAGGAGAGAACAAAAATCGAACTCTCATCATATTTTTCTCCAATCGTATCGGTACCGTCTTCCAGTAAACAAGTTGCGCCGATCCCGAGCCTGTCAATCTGCAACTGATACGCTTCCTTTTCTCCGCCTCCATAGATCTTCAAAATCCAATCGGGGTGTTTGGACGATACAGCCTTCCAGGCTTCAATAAGCATATCAAAACCCTTTTGATAGGTCATCCGACCCACAGCAATCACTTGTTTATTGTCTAATGCGGCAGCCTGAACGGGATAAAAGGATAAAGGGTTGGGGATGACCGAGATATTGTCAAGACCTTGCCAATAGCCGGCATCTTCATGTGTCAGGACAACAAAAGCTGCTAGTTTACGCAAATTTTTTAGCAGCTGCATCTGCCATACAGACGAAATCGCTTTCTGGACAAAAACTGGAAAACGACGGTCGGTAAATTGGCGATAGACAAGTTTATTGAAATGCAACTCGCCAACTTTAAGGCTACCATCTTTTAAATCATTTAAGAAATTGACATCACGCCGCAACAAGGACACCGTAATATCAGGACGTAAGGCCGTTAATTGTGCTTCCAGCCGTTTTTTGAAAAGCCGTTGCTTTTTTATATATAAGCGTAACCGTTTGAAAAGTGAGAACCTAAAAATACCATCGAAATTAATGTCCAAATGATGTAAATGGATCCTTTCATCTAATGGATAGTAGGGCTCCAACCCTTTTCCATCGGTAACAAAAATATGGATTTCGTAATCAAAATAATGGACAAAATAGTTGACTTTGGCTGTCAATACCCGTTCCATACCACTGGGATAAAATATCCCAGGAACGATGTAAGCAAGTTTAAGTTTCTTTTTCATAATGGATAAATCGGATGTTATTTAAAGGTTTGATTGGACGTATCAAAGAGTTCTTTCCATTGCAGAGCGATATTCTGCATATGAAAGCGTGCGCTGTTTTCCTTTGCGCGCATCCCCATCTCTTTTCTCAGGGCCTCATCTTCAATCAACTGGCAAATACGATCGGCCAGCTGTGCAATATGGCCATTATCTACTAAAAAGCCATCTACCTCATGCTTGATGATCTCACTAGGTCCCGAGGGACAGTTAAAAGCGACAGTTGGTAAGCCACAAGACATGGCTTCGGCCAATACCATCCCAAAACCTTCATAACGCGATGATAGCACAAAGATCGAGCTTTCACCATACTTTTCTTCAATGGCACTGGTGGTGGGTCGTAAGGTACAAACATCGGACAATGCTAATCGGTCGATCTGGCCCTGCAGGTCTACACCTGTACCCTCTCCATAAATTTTCAATACCCAGTCTGGATGACGTCCGTTCACGATGGCCCAGGCAGCGATCAGCAAATCAAAACCTTTTTGTGGTACATACCGACCGACTGCAATCACTTGCTTTGCGGTACAACTTGAAATGGTCGCAGCACTGAAAACCAACGGATTGGGAATAACATGTACACGCTGAAGTTCTGGCCACAGATACTTTTCTTGATGGGTCAAAAAAACAACCGCATCCATCATTTTAAGTTTACTTGCTCTGCTCCGATCGCGCTGCTGCTGCAACCAATTGTTTAAATTGCTATCAAAATTGGGACGATAAAATTCTTTTGTCACATGCAATTCTGCGATCTTGAAACTCCCGTCCCTCAATAAGGTAAAAAATTAATCTCCCGTCTAATGGTCGAAATAACAATATCTGGCTTTTCTTGCTCAATTGCTTTATAAATCTTTTTTTAAAGGTAGAATAGCGAAAAGGAAAAAGAAAAAATTTTTTTAACAAAGACTGATCAAATGGATAATCGATGCTGACATCCAAGTCGATGTGTTTGACCTGGTCGGATAAAGGGTAAAAAGTGGGCTTACCACGTTGCTCCGATGTCATGATGACGACTTCATAATCTGGAAAATGTGTGGCAAAGTAGTTTGCTTTGAAAATAATGATCCTTTCTAATCCTCCTGCAGGATAAAGAGAGGGCAGATAATATAAAATTTTCATTCCGTTATACCAACTTTTTTAGAATTTGACTTTGATAGCGCTCTTCGTCTTGGACGATCACCTGGTCGCCGCCATGCACTTCGTTTACATATTTGGACTTAATATTGACTTTATGCGTAGCGCGCATTTTAAACCATTCATACTCAATATCAATATGGCCGACATCAATGGCCTGGTAACCATACTGACTCAAATCGTAAGCAAGTACGGTCGCGGTTGGTCCCAATGCAATTAAAATAAGGGTACTTTGATCCAGCTTAAGTGCTTCGTGGATAATATCATCGTACTGATCAAATGCTCCCTTTGACTTGCAGAGAATACGCTTAATACTCTTGACTTGATCAAAAAGATCATTGCCCATGCCTAGTCGACTCTTTTCGCCTTCGATGAAAACGACATCACGTCCTTGCCAAATGTGCTTTAAAAGTGAAAACCAATGCGCTGAAAGACTCTTATTATCAAAATCGATATAGGGACGTGTGATAAAAGTATTGCCGTAGGTCTTGTTTTTATTGAGGTATCTGTCCCACAGATAACCGTAGAGATAAAAATGTGCTCGCCAAAACCTGCGTGCTCTCCTGTTGTATCTGCTGAGATCTGTAAAAGCATCGGATATACATACTTTGTGGTTGGGCTTATCGCTCAACAATACTTCAGCTAGTCGCTCGCCCAGCTTGGCGTCACGCTGCTGAAAGCGAATGCCCTCTCCACCGATCAAAAGCAGCTCTCCATCGCCAAATCGACTAACGGAACAGCGGGTAGCAATAATTTCTTCAATAGTTGCTTCAATCGTGGACACTTTGGGTACAATCTGCTGCTTTTTATTGGTGATTAAGAATAATAAATTGTACCATTCGATAATTGCATTATATCGAATCTTGTCTCTAATCTTATTTAAATATGCTGCCATCAGTTTAGCTTTAAACTATCAATCACTTTTTTCATTTGATTACTCCATGATAAATCATAGATATCCTTCGAATGTCTTGGGGGGATAAGGTCGATGTAGAGCAGTAGTCTACTATTTGCGCAATATCGAGGGGCGTTTCATCTGGCGTTGCTTTTAAAACATAGGGTTTGCCTTCAAAATCTGTATCAATCTCGGAATAAATAAATGGGATACCGCGCGCCGCATATTCTCGGGTTTTTAAAGTCCGAATGTAGGTGATTCCGCTGCGGTGCCTTGCTAAACTGCCGATGGCAAAATCTGCCAGGTCAAACATGTTGTCCAGCTTTTCACCCCACAGGGCTCCATGCATAAACACATAATCCTTGACATCACCTGCGCTAATGGCGTCGAATATCGCATCTTGCTCCACCTTGCCACTGAGGTTGCCCACCATGTGAAAAAATACTTCGTCTGGGGATGCTTTTTATAATAATCGCCCAAGCCCTTGATCACGCGATCAAAACCATGCCAGTAATGGATCTCGGCAACCCCCAAAAGGTGAATTTCATGAGCTACACGAGCAGTGGGGACGCGGACTGGCAGTGAATCGAAATCAACGCCATTGGAAATACGGATGGTCTTTTGTCCAAAGATCTGCTCATCTTGAGCAAATGTAATGACAGCATCGAGGCGCTCGGCCAGAGATCTTCTGAAAATACGATCTGGCCACTGCACTATTTTGTCCAGCAGACGGATATATTCTTGGTCATAAGGATAGGTCGGAATTTCCATCACAACTTGGGCTCCCGATTGACGAAACTGCTGCACCGCATCGTTCAAAAACGGACTTGCATTGTGATAGGATCGTATGTAAACTAAATTTATACCTTCCTTTTGCACATATGATATTAGTGCAGAAAAATCAACTCTTTTCTTCAATTTCGCCCAATGACCACTCCCAAAATCAGCGAGTAATTTTTCGTTCACCTTCCAAACGCGATGACCATTATCCAACACCTCGTAATGACAAAGCCTAACATCGGCTCCACAGTCCTGCAAACCTTTTACCTGTCCAAATATCTTTTTACTGATACCATTGTGCGCACTAAATCCATGAAAAACAAGAAATAAAATTTTCAAACCCATAACACTAAAACACGATTCAATCCATATATCTTAAGAAATACTTCTTTATTTTTTACTACTTTTTTTAAAATACAGTTCTACATAAGATCGATAGCCTCCGAACCAGACAAAACCGATAAAAAAAGTAGGGAAACCATACTCTTAATCGCTAATGCGTACCAGACGATATCTGAAATAAAAACTAGGGTACATATATAAAGTATTAAACTTAAAAATAAACTTGCAATAAATGGTTTGATTAGTGGCATAAAAAAATATAAAATGCTCCTTTTAAAAATATGCATATACATCAACAGATAAGTAAAAATAAAATTCATGCACATGGTAACCGTCAAACATTGGGCGACGGCAAGAATGGATTTGAAATAAAATATGCCGATCAATATGCCGGATACATTTAAAACGGCAGAAAAGAGTCCGGAGAAAAACAGTCTTTTGGTATCGCCTGTTGTTTGAAAAATAGAACCGGAGGATGATAATATCAACTGAATGCCAACGGTGAGACTCAATATTTTAAAGACAGGAATGGTTTGATCCCACTGGGGCCCGAAGAATAAAAATATCAGATCACCTGCGGAAAAATATAGAAATGCGGTAAGGGGAAATCCGATGAGTGCCAATAGCTTGACCAGTTCTTCACTGGCGGAAATCAGCTGGGATGTATGGCCTTTTTTTGACTGAGTATCGGATGGATCACAGGTGTGATGACCTGCGTAATATTTTGCAGAGGAAGTACCATCAGTTGATAAGCTTTGTCATAATAGCCCAACAAGCCTACACCTAAATGTCGGCCGATCAATAGCGTATCTGAGTTTTTACCAAAATAATTAACAATATTAAACAGAAACTGAAAGCTTGAATACCTTAATACGGGCCTAATGGCATCTAAAGAGATCTTAAAGCGAAAGGGCAAGGGAAAGTGTATACACGATACAATAAAAATAAGGATGCTGTACAGAATGGGATTGATCAATAAGGCATAAATACCAGCTCCATATAGTGCTGCAGTAATGGAAATAACCCCAAGAATAATCTGAATGAGAAAACTCCTGATCGCAATAAATTTAAACATGCGGTCTCGGTAGAACATCGCATTGGGCACCACTGAACTTGCTGTAAAAAATAAACCGATCGCCAAGAGCCTGATGACATTTTTAAGTAAAGGCTGTTGGTAATAATGGGCAATCCATGGGGAAGTAAAAATTAAAGCAGATGCAATGATAAGACCCAAATAACAGGATAAAGAAAATAATTGACCCAAGTCTTTGCGATCTAAATCTTTATACTGGATGACAGCTGGAAACAGGCCAATATCTGCTATTAAATTTAAAAACGCGATAATGACCATAGCAATAGCAATGACTCCAAACTGATCTGGTGATAAAAGTCGTGCAAGAATAGCGGTGACGACAAGCGAGATCAGTAAATTGGAATATTTAGCTATAGCTGTAAAAAAAACTCCTGATAGTACTTGTTGTTGGGTACTTTTCATAGACTTATTTATATTTCTTAAAAAATAAAACCATAAAGGTCATTTGAGAGCCATTGTGTTCAAGCAATTTTATCTGTCCTTATTTTTTTACTACTACCGTTAGTGGCTCTAAAGCTGTGAAATAACAAGAAAAATATTTTAATCTGACTGTAGGTCTGGACTAATTTTAAAACATATTATTTTTTATTTAAACCTGGATGAAGATAATATAAAAAACTCTTTATACGATTAAAAATTCATATAAATATCTTAGAAGGATTCTAATAGGTTATCATTAATTCAGTAAACATTTTTTTTAGAAAAATTAAACAGCACTAGGTGAAAAATAAAATTAAACGTTCAGGCAATCTCAGAATAGGATATTTAGTTTTTTATTCTAAATTGCAACTAATTATAAAAATTATACATATTCAATTTTAATAATAATATAAATGTATAAATATGACTTTATCATAGTAGGCTCTGGCCTATATGGTGCTACTTTTGCTCATGCAATGAAAAAAGCTGGAAAAAAGTGTTTAATTTTAGATAGAAGGCCTCATACCGGTGGAAATATATATTGTGAAGAAATAGAGGGAATTAATATTCATAAATATGGTGCTCACATATTTCATACTTCGAATAAAAATGTTTGGGATTTTGTAAATTCCATTGTAGAATTCAATCGTTATACAAACAGTCCGCTCGCTAATTATAAAGATCAATATTTTAACCTCCCATTTAACATGAATACCTTTTATCAAATGTGGGGAGTCAAAACACCTTCTGAAGCTCGTGCAAAAATAGAGGAGCAAAAAAAATTGCCTTTGCAGAACTCGGATCTGAGCGTTTGGAAAACCCAAAAAACTTGGAAGACCAAGCAATAGCTTTAGTGGGACTGGATCTTTATGAAAAATTAATAAAAGGATATACGGAAAAACAATGGGGACGACCTTGTACAGAAATACCTGCTTTTATTATTAAACGCATTCCAGTACGTTTTGTATATGACAACAACTATTTCAATGACTGTTACCAAGGTATTCCTATAGGTGGGTATAATAAATTGATTTCGGGTTTATTAAAAGATATAGAAGTAAAATGTAATATTGATTTTCTAAACAATAAAAATGAGTTTGAATTACTTGCTGATAAAATTCTCTTTACAGGACCAATAGATGAATTTTATGGATATAAATATGGTAATCTTGCATATCGTTCAATAAGATTTGAACATGAAATACATCAAATTGCAAATTGGCAGGGTAATGCGGTAATAAACTTCACCTCATTGGATGTACCTTATACTCGAATTATCGAACACAAACATTTCGAAACATTTGGGGATGATATCGAAAAAAATTCAAAAACTGTCATTTCAAAAGAATATTCTCTAGAATGGAAGCGAGGTATGGAACCTTACTATCCTGTAAATGATCAAAAAAATAATACCATATATAAAAAGTATAAAAATATGGCAGATAATGAGGATAAATATATATTTGGAGGACGTTTAGCCGAATACAAATATTATGATATGGCACCAATCATAGAACTCGCCTTAGAGCGAGCAGAAAGTATAATTAAGGGGTCGAAATAGGTATATTATACAAAAATTAATATGAGTTCTCACAATATTCCTATTTAAGAAATAAGTACAAACATCATATTTAAAGGACTATTCATTATAATGATCATTTTTAATTCGTGACAAAAGCTAAATCATGGATAATTATATACATCATAATACAAGTGTATAAAGATTTTTTGATTTAATCGTATTTACCTTTAATATTACATACGATAATCGTGGTTGATATCTTTTCTATTATAACATGTACGGGATGTTATTTTTGAATGAAGAATTTATGTATTTTATTAAAAAAAATAAATCATCGTATATTGACAACTAAATAAATATGAAAATGAAGAATACTAAAATTCTAGTATGTACACACAAAGAAAGCTTATTACCACAACATCCCAATCTATTGCCAATTCAGGTAGGTAGTGCAATTAGCAATAAAAAGCTATTGATCGAACAGGATAATACGGGAGAAAATATATCTAACAAAAATCCTAATTATTGCGAACTTACGGCACACTATTGGGCATGGAAAAATTTAAAAAATGTAGATATTATAGGTTTAAATCATTACAGACGCTACTTTGATTTCGATAAAAAATATAAATTTTTCGCACCAGACAGAAGCTTTATTGCAACAGAGGAGTTTATTGCTAAACCCTTTTTATTGCCTGATCTAAATACCTATTTGCAATCATACGATATCATACTTCCTAAAAAAAGGCATCATCCATATACGATTGAGACGATGTATCTAATAGAACACATTAAAGAAGATTGGGAGATTTTAAAGAATGTAATTATAGAAAAATCGCCTGATTATCGAGATGCCTTCAATCAAACTATGATAGAGTCAAATAATATGGCGAATTATAATATGTTTATAACATCGTGGAAATATTTTGATCTTTATTCAAACTGGCTTTTTATGATTTTGGAAGAAATGGAAAAAAGAATACTAATCTCACTATATCCAGCCCAGTCTAGGATTTTTGGATACATAAGTGAAAGACTAATAAATGTATTCTGCAAGAGACACAACCTCAAAATAATGTATGTACCCGTAATAATGCTACTGGATGAAATGAAACCACATTATAATCCATCAAATTTGCGTTATACACTTAGATCAGTAAAGAACGATTTAAAATTTATTATTAATCGATAATTACTTATTTAAAAAATAGTTTGAAGAGAGTTGTTATTTTAATATACCAACACCATCTCGGAATTATTCGTTTCATAATTTTTATTTTATCCGAAAAAGTGAGTATATGAGCTCTATAAGTTGCAGCATTTAACATCTTTACAACATGAATTTTAATTAAATAAGCTGAATCTTTATCTATCTTTTTGCACATTTCAATAAATTATCAGCAGCCTGTAGGTAATAGTCATAATTTATTAAAGAATAGTCAGCGGTCATGATCGAATTGTATCGTAACCTACGTTGAAAAAAAGGCTCAGCGATATAACCTACACGGGAAGATAGGCAATAAAGCAACGGTGTGAATACCTCATCTTCATGCAACATGGGAACAAAATATAATTGCTGTTCTTTTAGGTGTGAAAGACGTATAAAATTAAGCCACACAGGAGTTCGAAAACAATCCTTCGCAAGTTGTTCTTTAAACCATTCTACACCTGACTTGACATCCTCATTAAGAATTCCTTTGCGCAAGTAACTGGTAATATGTGAATAAGATCCTCCAAATGATATTGCATCAAAGAAAACAAAGTCTAAATGATGATTTTCACATTTAGAAAGACACATCGTTAAAGTAGCTGGAACGATTGTATCATCACTATCCAAAAAATAAATATACTTTCCTTTTGCCGATAATATTCCTCTATTTCTTGCTGCAGATGGTCCTTGATTATCTTGAGAAAATACGTGTATACGCTCGTCCTTCAAAGCCCATTCCTCTAATTTCATTAAACTTCCATCTGTGGATCCATCATTGATGAGCAGTAATTCGAAATCTTGGAGTTCTTGCTGGATAACACTTCGAATAGCTATATCTACATAAGATTCGGTGTTATAAACAGGCATAATTATACTTACACTAGGTGTTGTATTCATTTTACGATCCAATTATTTGTTTTGAAGTCAAATTGTTTAATTATACGAGCTGGGTTTCCTACGACTACGGTAAAGGGAGCAACATCTCTGGTCACGACTGATCCAGCGCCGACCACGCTATGCTCTCCAATATGGACTCCGGGCAGGATGACGACATTTGCCCCGATCCAGACATTACTATCTATGAATACTGGATTGACTGTTACGCCTTGATCGGAGATTTTCAGATCTACCTGCTCGTAGCTGTGATTTAAACCTGAGATCAACACATGCTGCCCGATATGCACGTGATCACCAATGGTGACGGGACCAATAATGGTGTTGCCTACACCAATGCGCGAATGGCTACCAATCAAGAGATCGCCAACCGCATTGTTGAGTAAAGAAAAAGATTCGACCACGGAGTATGCTCCTATTTCGCATTTGCGAAACGGAACGAGATCTCGCCTCACGCTACAGTAGATAACGGAGCCCCTACCCCTGCGCACGTATAAAAACTGGAATAAACGAATATACCATCGAGGACGTGTTCTGACGGGATGCATAAGCAGACTGTGAACGATTTTTTTAAGACGTGGTGATTCTTTGATTTTATCTTTTAAGGCCATAATAATAAGGGTATTCTTTTTATTACTTAATGGATACAACTATAGGTCTTTATGGTCATGGTCCACTGAATCGCCATGCTTGGTATGGATAAATGTCGATCTGCCAGAGCGGAAATGCATAATACTACTCAACATCGCGAAAACATACGTGGTATGCTGAACACGGCAATGAGTAAGGATTTGGAATACAGTCGTGCCGGTATTGCTAAAGCTAATCCTGCCATGTACAAGATAATTAAAAAAAACCATTTTAAAGAAGAGACTGCAACAATAAAAAGCGATCCGATAAAGATCAACGGAAGGAGTCCGAGCATCATGATGCGAGGGGGCATAGACCATTGGAAAATCTTATCTAACAAAGCCCAGTTATGCGTCTGGATCGCATTTCTAAATTGCGCTGAAGCAACTTTGAAGATATCAACTTGGGACGCAATCCAACGTCTGCGCTGCTGCGAAAAGTCATTACTGTTTTGAATTTTCTCATCAAGTACCATCACGCTTTCTAAATAGGCAGTATCGATCCGATCCAAGAGTAAGTAATATTCTAAAAACTTATCTTCTCCCATGGATTCGATGTGGCGAATACGATCGTTGAACCAAGTAAAATCAAATGCCATACCCGAACCGATCAATGCTGCTGGTAAGCCCAGACGCGTATGCCCTAATCGAAAAATAGAATTGTTGATTTCTTCACTGACACCATCCAAAACAGCTGCGTTCGTTCCCTTATTCTTAGCCGTACGATGTGTCTGTACCGCTTTAGCTCCAGCGACAAAAGCATTATTGAGCTGATCGAGAAAATCAGGATAAACAATATTGTCTGCATCCATCACGACTACGGCGTCAAAATGTTGGGGATCCAGTCGGTCCATCGCCGCATGAAGAGCGGAAGCTTTGGAGCGTTTTAGTCCTTGCGGATGGACGATAAAGACTCCCAGTTGCCCTAGCATGTGGTCCGTAGTAGGCTTCATCTGATCTGAAATCACCACAATCTGATAACGGTCATCTGGATAGTGCTGCTTTTTGAAGTGAAGTACGCTTTCTATGATCACACGATCTTCTTTATAGGCAGGAAATAAGATCGCAAAGCGCAATTTTTTGTCCGTACCGGGGTAAATATGCCTGTTGGGTATACGCGATGCGTATGCAAATACGAAAACATACAGTACCCATAAACTAAAAATGATGAAAAACAAAAAATCAATATACCAAAAAAGCGCAAGCATCATGTTCATATATCACGGTTTAAGCCTAAGATCCAACTATATGCTGAGCTTAGTCCGCGTACCATCGCCCAACAATGTTGCAATTTACATTTGAACAAATATATACAGATATTGCTAGGAAAAGCGATAAAAGTTAAATAACATAAAGCGAGTAGTCTCAGAGCATACCGACGCTGCCGATAGGCAAAAATGATTCTATTTCGCGTGAGATAAAATGTTTTAAATGGACTTTCGAAACCCGTGGAGGCACTTTCGAGATGATAAATAAAGGCTTGGGGAAAATAATACAATTCAAAGTGTTTGGCTATCGTGCAGGACCAATCCAATTCTTCGTAATATAAAAAATAACATTCGGGAAGGACACCGACCTGATCGATCACATCTTTAGGAACAAACATGCTGCGCCATGAAAATAAGGAATCTGACGGATCTGATCATATTGACCTTGATCCAGCTCTCGATAACCCAGCTGCTGATTTCTTAATGTGATAGCGCTTAATGGACTGCTACCGGCAAATTGAATTAAATTTTCGGGTACTGCGTACATGATCTTTGGTGAAAGACCTCCAACTTGAGGGTGGGCTGAACAGAAGTTGATCATGGATTCGATCTGACTTCCGGCATCGTCGGGCAGTAATGTATCGTTGTTGATAAAATATAAATAGTCGCCGTTGGCCTGCTGTATAGCACGATTATTACCTCCTGCAAAACCTAAATTTTCATGCAGATAAACACCTTTTATAAGTGGATAATGTGCTAAGAGCTGTATAAACTCATTAATTCTTGATCCATTGTCTACGACAATAACCTCGAAATCAAAACTGAAATCATTCTCAAAAATGGTACGTAACAAATTTTCGGTATGCCTAATACCATTATAATTAACGGTTATAAAGGAAACTTTATGTGACTTGGACTCCATTTTGTTGATTTTTATCTAAATAAGGACATAACATAGCTATAGCCATCAGAATATAAATAGTTTCTCCTGTCGGAAACTGGTGCAACACTTCATTGCCATAACCCGCCAGCATCATACCCGCAATACCAGCTCCACACGCACTACAAATACCTCGAATCATTGGATCCTTTAATTTGAACCAAACGAAGTAAAAGCATGATACCAGACAACAGATCCAAATAAAGATATAAAGCACTAGACCGATCACTCCAGATTCGACCCAAATAAAAACAAAGGATGTATCGGTGGGCAGGCCATGCAAGAGGTCACCTTCGCCTGCATTTTTGGCCGATCCAAGTCCTAAACCTATGGGATAGTCTCCCATAAATGATTTCATCCGTTGTTGGTTTTCCTTACGCAAATTGAAAGAGGCATCTTGTTTGAATTGGAACGCCGTACGCATACGTCTGATATCTGCATTGCTATTACCAATGCTTGTTAAAGATAGAAAACCGAAAACGGCTATGAATAAAATTGATCCAACCACAATCAAACGCCACTGTTTGAGCAATATAATATAAAAAGCATAGCCAGCAACAGGTATGGCCATGGCCGATCGGGTCCCGGATATCATCATACCGTAAAGGGCAAAAATAGCAACAATAAGGTAAAAATATCGAATACCCTTATTCGCTTCATACAAAAATAAAATCGAGAAAACAACCATCGCCATGCCCATATGGCAACCAAAGTTTGCTGCATCGGTAAAAAAAGAAAAATATCGAATACCACTATAAATAACATGCGTGTGAGCACCTAACGTATATAGCCAGATTTTCTCATCTGTATCCATTCCGATAAATTTCTGTCCCATGGCTTTAAGAGCTGCCAATAAAATCAATACAGCCCAAAAAATAAGAAATCCTCTCAATTTCTGAACATCCTTAAAGATGTAATAAACCAAAAATTGAAACAGAATGATATAGATACCGGTAGCACGTATCGTCCCTAACCAATTACCAAAAGTACCCATGGGGTTGAATACTTCAACAAAACAATAGGCAGTCCAACATAAAGAAATAAAGAAATATGCCGGTAATTTGAATTTTGCGTTATAATTTTGATAAAGGTGATGGAGTGCTAAAACAATGAAATTAAATAAAATTGCTAAATCTACAACAAGACTTGGTGGCATAGGAATACGCACGTAGCGCAATATCCCCATGATGAAAAAACATACAGTAAATAGAAAAAGAAAACTAATAAACGGTTTTTTGATACAGACGATTAGAAAACAAAAAATAAAAGGTATCAGCGCAAAACCTACAAGAGGCAAGAGCCCACCAGAGACCGCTAGAAAAGCGAGTAGAAGACAGCTCGCGAGAGCAATGATCTTCAATACTAGCTTTTCAAAAAAAATACCTTTTAACACCTCCTTGTCAAACATATCTAACCCCTTACGCTTTAGAAGCCGTAATACCAAGTTGAGAAAATTTGTACTCTAATTTTCTCAAGAAACTATACGGTGGCAGTAGTCCTGTAAAGGTCTCAATGGCAAACCGATCTGCATTGACAAGACAAATGACTACAGGTACATCCCCGCTTCTTTCGACAATATCCTGAAATAGCTCCTCATCTTCTTCTTTCCAAGTTGACTCTGCACTAAGCATCACGACATTAACGGTAGCTTGCGTAAGATAAGGAGTGGGTATAGGGACATTGAAGAGGTTGGTGTGCCCTACTAACGTATAATCATTGCCCGCTTGTTTCATCTGCTCTAATAGTGCATACTCGATCAGAAAAGCTCTTGATCGGGCATTAAAATCTTCTCCCTCTTGCAAGATGTCGACACGAAGTCCAATACTTTTCCATTCCTCCAATACATGGTGCATCACCTCTCGGGTTGCTACTGTGGAATCAAACTTTAATATATTAATAAAATTGCTGTCGTTATCTTGCCTATGGTAGACAAATAACTGATTGGCGAGCGCTTGAGAAGCAATTTTAATAATCTGATCTTGATAACGTCCACTTTTTTTCTTAGGAAATGCACCAACAACTTGCCCCTTGGTGATACGATCTGTCCTCGTCTTGTCGCGCAAGGTTCTATCCAACAATTCCAGCAGTAATAAACAGCCCAACAAAAACACCAAAGTACCGAAATATGAACCTGCTACCAGCATCTTACGTTTTGTTGGTTTGGAATTTAATGGATAGGTCGCAGGATTGATGACCTTAAGTGTTGCGGAACTCATCTCAATGCTCTTGAGTCGTAAACGTGCTGCATTGAGACCTCCTAAAACAGATAAATAGCTTTGCTCTGTAAAATTGATACCGCGTTCTTGTCTTTTGAGCAACGATCCTATTGGAGAAAAATGAGAATACATTTTATCCAGTTCTGTTTTAAAATCATTGACAACCAAGATATCAGCTTGTGCTTGCTGTAATTTTAGCAATTCATCCACCCATTGTGTGACGTAATTGGCATTTGGGTAGCCATTTTTGGTGAATTTTTGTGCCGAATAATCCTCGATAAAATCGCGAAAGTTTTTTTCCTTACTTTTTAGTGATGAACGTAGATCATTTAAAGTGGATGCTGAAGAAGCATTTTTGACCACTCCCAACGAGTCTGGTTGATAAGATTCAATTTGAGAAATGGAATAATTCAAATCAGATATATCCCTAAGTTTTGATAAAAATTGGGCATTATTTTTAATACTTTTGATATTAGCATCAATTCCTACTTCTAATTGAACAATACTCGCCTGCGCTTTAT
Source organism: Sphingobacterium sp. IITKGP-BTPF85 (assembly GCF_001006065.1). Lineage (NCBI taxonomy): Bacteria > Pseudomonadati > Bacteroidota > Sphingobacteriia > Sphingobacteriales > Sphingobacteriaceae > Sphingobacterium > Sphingobacterium sp. IITKGP-BTPF85. The sequence goes on along the minus strand of NZ_ASZT02000008.1, from coordinate 5,097 downwards.
TTCGAGCTGACAAAGCATCCTGTTTTCTGATTTCATAATCTTTGTCTAGAATGGTCACCGCCTCGGTTTGCTTATCATAATGGATAATACGATTGTCAACATTGAATTTGGTCAGTGAATCTTCTTTCAGGAATAAGTCTTTTCCAATACGGGCAAGCTCGGACTCAAAATATTTAATCACGTTATTGGTATTGCCAAACTGAAGATTTCGATACTCATCAGCAAAGACTTCACTCAATATGCTGAGGGTCTGGAATGTAATACCAGGATCGTTATTTTCATAGGTGACGTGTAGAATGTCACTGTTTTCAACTTGCTTAACATCAATTTTACTTAAAGCTCCATAACTAAAATAGGGATGGTTCCAATTAAATAATCCGTATACAAAGTTCTTGGCATCCATCTTTTCATACTTTTTAAGGTTTTCTACCGTACGTTCTTCTGAACTTTTATCAATAAGTTTGCGAACAGCTTCGGGTGTAATATTAAGTAATTCACGGTAATGCTCACTGGAAATAAAGGTATTATCTTTAGTCAAATCTCCATTAATCATCGTTCTAGCAAAAAGCTTTAACGATACGACGCGCATCGTTTCTTTAGAACCAATGGTATTGATGACATTCAACAATGAATTTTTAAGGATATTCCAATCTTGCTTATTATCTTGAGAAAGATCATTGCCATTGGTAGAGATAATACCCGTATAAATCGTCATGTCTGACTCATAATACCGATTCATCTTTCTGGTCGAATAGATCACGATACACGTCACTAAAATGGGTAATAAGATTAACCACCATTTAAATCTGTATAAAGATTTAATAATATAAATTATAATACCCATTTTTATTTACTTATAATTTTTGTTCTACTTAAGATCTCTAAATGTAATAGTTCGGACATAATGGTACTTTCAGTCAATTTAAGAGCTTCAAAAGCATCTACTTCCATTTTCTTTGCTGTATTAAGGTCTGATATAGCTGCGTGTCCATTTCCAAAATCGGATTCGACGATTTTCAACTGCGCTTCGGTCAGCGTCAGATTTTCATTTTTTTTCTTTAATAAGGATACGGCATTCAGAACTTTCACGTAAGAATCAATGATGCGCATTTTTTGTTCATCAAACCATTTTTCCATTTCCAATTCAGTAGAGCGTCTTTGCATTTTTTGTCTTTTGACACGATTAGAACGGTCAAATAAATCATCGATAGGCACAGAAACCGCACCATTTACAAAAAAAGAATTCTGAGTAGCTCCCGAGTACTGGTAAAACAAAGGCGTGTATTGATCGGTAAACATGGAGTTGACACCGATATTGCCATATTGCCATGACCCCCCAACCTTAAAATATTTTAACCAGCTTCTTTTCTCTGATTTGAGAAGATTGTCTTGCTCCATCATTTTGGATTCAAACATTTCTACACTCGGACTTTTCTTGGCATTTTCAAATAGATCTTCCAGAGGTGGCAATACAAGTTGCGCATAATCGATCTCCTGTGCCGTTTTAATCACACTTTGCGCATAACTCGCATGGCTGAAAAATGCGATAAAGAAAAATAATGTAATCATTTTTTTATTCCTAAATAACTATTTAGGAAAGTGTTAAAATAGATATATGTGTTCATTCGATAATTTTTCATCAACTCGTAATTCTCATCTTAATCAAAGTATGTCTTGCAATTACATAAATATAGCACATTTCACACACAAATAAGTTTTATATGAGCGATCGCGGTGGAAAATTTAAGGTTAAATAATAATAGTCAAGTTGAATACTTTTTTGTATATAGCTATACATCTGCTTTTTGTATAAAAGCAGAAAACGTTTTAAACAATATCTTAATATCCATCCATACCGAATAGTTTTTGGCATAATCAATATCGAGCTTAATACGTTCATGATCGGACATGCTCCCATTGTCGCCTCTTTTCTCTACTTGCCACAATCCGGTAATCCCTGCGGGCGCCATAAAACGCTCGACACTATCGTCAGTGGTCAACATTTCTGCTTCATACAAAGGCAGCGGTCTATTCCCAACAATGGACATATCTCCGAACAAAGTATTGAACAATTGCGGCAACTCGTCGATACTATATTTTCTTAAAATGCGGCCTACTTTAGTAACACGCGGATCTTTCTCCAACTTAAAAAAGCCGCTTTTTTTTGTTTTCCGCCAATATCAGAGACTTTAAACACGGTGTCATCGTCGATCAATACATCCCTTAATTCATCGACCGTAAATTGTGGCACTTCGGCATTGACATAAGATCGGGAGTTGATCACAACAGGAACCTCTTGTTTTGCATATTGATTATGCATCATATACTCTTTGAGACGCTTATCAGCATCAGCATACATGGATCTGAACTTATAAAAATCAAACATGTAATATCCTGCTCCGATGCGCTTCGAACGGTAGACAGCAGGTCCTTTACTTTCAATAATAATCGCCAGATAGGCTGTTATGAGTATTGGAGATAACATTAAAATCAATAAAGAAGAAACGGCAATATCGAAAAGCCGCTTACCTATGGGAATGCGAAGTTTAGGAAAGGAAGATGCTGATGCGTTAAATCTTTCGGATTGTGCAGCGGCTTCAAAATAGAGATGGATATATTTTTTGATGGATTGAAATACATCTTTGCTTGCATTGGAACTGATGGTATTGGTCACTCCAGCTTCCAGATACGATTTCTTTTCCAGCAAAGTAAAACCGTTACCCACTAAAAAAGAAGCGTTTCTTTACCATATGAATTTAGTTTGGTTAATTGCCGTATATCGGTCATCAAACTTGGGCTTTGCTCGTAAAAGATAATAGAAAGAAACTGCCCACGATGGTCTTGAAAATATTGATCCATACTTTCGAAAGAACTGAAATATTTTAACTCGACTCCCAATGTATCAAGCACCTGGATTTTGAAATAGTCAAAATTTTGCAAACTATTACCAAAGTATATATAATCGCTGTATAGTGGCATTATTTTAATGCTTTTTTAATTCTGAGTTTTAATTCTAGCGGATTAAAGGGTTTTAATATGAAATCCTCAGCCCCTGCTTCTAGCAAATTGATACGGGTATTGGTATTATCTTCACCAGAAAGGATAATAACAGGAATATCCTTTAAAAATTCATTTTGCTTAATCATGACCAACAATTCATAACCGTTCATTTCGGGCATCGTGTAGTCCGATAGAATCAGGTCTACTATATTACCATCCTTTAGCCAATTATAAGCATCAATCGCATTTGGAAAAAAGCGAAAATCATAATCAGCACTTAAATATAATGTTATTAATTGGCCAATAGCAGGTTTATCATCAATTATTAGGATGTTCTTTTTCATGAATTATTTAACATATAAAAGTATTTATTTTCCTAAAACATATCAAATGCCCCACTACTTGATATTTTTTAGCCTAAAAAAGTTAAGTACTTCGGATGATCCGAAGTACTTAACTTTGTAATATAGGAAATTTTACATCAATTATTTTCTATTTATTAAGATACCAATCTTTGTTCTGAATTCCGCCACTCAATGCCCAATCCTTAAATTTTGCATAGACGCCAACAATATTCTTTCCTTCACTTGGATATTTAAACGAGACTGGAACACATAGCGCCCAAGGGTAACCATCATGTGATCTAAAAGGGTCACCAACCGATAATTGATGAACCTTATCTGTCTGATATTCAACAAGCGATGTATTCAACTTATCTGTACCTTTATATCCAATCATATGTACCTCATTTCTACTATTCAATTTATAACCATTTGTAATTATAAATGAATTAAGATTTGCATAAGTAAAATTATCTAATGCGGTATTAAATTCGGCAACAATAACGACATCAACAGGCTGAAAATTACCGTTCTGAGTAGAAATAAATTGAATATCAGAAATACCAAAAGCTTTATGTGCATCATCACAAATTGGTAAAACAGCATACTTTTGCCCTGATTCTACTTTATTAGATGCAAGAGGTATATTTTGTCCTATAAAACTTTCTTTGGAATAACTAACTGATTTTACATTAGTAGCCAGTACGTCATCTAATTGAATAGCCGCAGCCAGACGTCGTGTAGCTCCCACCGATCTTAACTTAGCAGTTAGCTTGACTTTGGTAACTTTATTTGCTGAATTTTGGAATTTAACAATGTTAACATCGGTTACGAAATCGTTCATATCATAATCACCGAAGGAAGGCCAATTATCTTCAAACGCATACGAATAAGTCCCAAGGTTTACCTCAGTTATTGTTTGATCATTTGGATTACCTCCGGTAGCATTATTTCCTCCTGCATTACATGATGTTCCTGCTATAACGACTGTTGATTTGTCATAAGCAACCAATTTTGCAGGACTATTGATCACGTAATAAGTGTTCCATTGTCCATTTGCAGTATGATCTGAACTAGCAATTTCTAAATTACCAGAATAAGTAATCGCCATATGTTGATTGTTTACATCAACCTTCTTAAGACGAGCGACTGCCTGGCCAGATGATGGGCCTGTCATGGTACTTGCCTGACTGTTAAATTTAGCTAAACTTTTTACATCTAAAATCGCAGAACCCGCTAAAGTAAATGCTGTACCCCCTGCATCCAATTTATCAAGACTCAAGAGTGAACCTGATGATACTGATATCTTAGCACCATTTGTAGTCAGTGATTCAATCGCTGTATGGCAAACGGCCTCCAGTATTGCATTGGTTAACACTGCATTTTTTACTGTAAGCGTACCTTCATTTCTAATTACCGTACCATTAGTCGTACTACTTAAGTTTTGAATAGTTGCTACACCATAGTTAGTAAAACTGCCATTTGTAATATCTGCTTTGTCTGCATCTAAAATACCGTAATTGACATATAAGGCATTATTTCTTGTTTCCATCTTAGACAAAGAAGCTGTCCCATAATTGACAAAGCCACCTGTGGTATTCTGTGTCACATTGATGAGGTTAAGGGATCCTGTCTGTGTAATGGTCAAATTATTATTGTCACCAAGATTTAACTCATAGCTCGGGTTTTTCCATGTGCCCTGAACATAAATCTTTACATTACTTGTTCCGTTATTCGCATCGATCTTACCTGTAAA